>JAYUHP010000085.1:0-5001 GCA_043766875.1 Rickettsiaceae bacterium | reverse complement strand
ATCTTCTCAAGCTCCATAGCTATCTTTAGCAGTGGATTATTCTTTTGACCCAGCTCTTCCAAAACATGAGGGCAGGCTTCTCTCAGCAGAGAGGCTCTTGGGTCGTAGTTTTTATAGACTCTATGGCCAAATCCCATAAGCCTTACGCCGCTATTTTTATCCTTAGCGCGTTCAATAAACTCCGGAATACGATCCACAGAGCCAATTTCTTTCAGCATCTTTATAACCTCTTCATTCGCTCCACCATGTGCAGGGCCCCAAAGCGATGCAATTCCTGCGCTGATGCAAGCAAATGGGTTTGCACCCGAAGAGCCAGCCGTTCTTACAGTAGAAGTCGAAGCATTCTGCTCATGATCCGCATGAAGAGTGAATATCTGATCCAGCGCCTTTGCTACAAGCTTATTCACCTTATATTTCTCACATGGTGTTGCGAACATCATATGTAGCAGGTTTTCTGTAAAACCCAAAGAGTCATCAGGATAAATCAATGGCTGGCCTATCGAATATTTATAGGTCATCGCGGCGAGTGTCGGCATTTTAGCGATGATCTTTATAGCTCCCAACTCGCGTTCTTCAGCGTCATGTGGATCGAGCTCATCATGATAAATGGCTGACAAAGACCCAACAGCTGAAAGCATAACAGCCATAGGATGGGCGGAATGTCTGAAGCCTGCATATATGTTACGCATTTGCTCGCTGACCATTGTGTGGTGCGTGATCTTGGATCTGAAATCTTTATATTTTTCAGTATCAGGCAGGTCGCCATGAAGCAGCAAATATGCCACTTCCAAAAATTCCTTTTTAGTCGCTAGCTCCTTGATATCATATCCCCTATAGCGCAAAATTCCTGCATCCCCATCAATATATGTGATGGTTGAAGTGCAGGCTGCGGTTGACATAAAGCCAGGGTCATAGGTGAAATAGCCGGTATCAGAATATAGCTTTGTTACGTCTATTACATCTGGGCCTATTGCGGCCTTCTTTATGGGCAATTGTATGGTCTTGTCACCTATTTTTAATTCTGCGAATTGTTCTTTACTCATTATTTATTCTCCTAAATACTTAAAAACTGGGTGTCATTCCGATCTTCGCCTGGATGACATCATTATGATCAGTATAACACAGGTAAAAATCTCATTAAGGGGTTACTGCAAAAAAAATATTATTTTTTTAAAAATTGTTGGATTTTTAATAGATCATACCAGGTCGCTTTCTTCTGGAAAGGCTGACGTAATAGATATGCGGGATGGAAGATGGCTGTGGTGGTAATGGGCGAAGTTAAATATTTATTAGTATATTGGTAATATTCTTGGCGTATTTTACTAATTTGCAAATGATTTCCAAGCAATGAGGTGAGGGCGGTAGCCCCAACCAGGACAAGCAACTTGGGCTTTACAAGTGCAATATGCTTTTCAACGAAAGGCCTGCATATTTCTATCTCTAGGTCGGTCGGCCTACGGTTAGCAGGAGGGCGCCAGAAAATCGTATTGGTTATATAGACATTTTCCTTTCTGGAGAGCCCAATGGAAGATATCATATTATCAAGTAGCTTCCCACTTTCTCCACAAAATGGAATTCCTTTCTCATCTTCCGTAGCCCCTGGAGCCTCACCAACCAGCATAATCTCAGAACTGGAGATTCCTTCTGCAAATACCGTGTTCATTGCAGTTTCCTTAAGCTCACAGCCATTAAAGGACAAAAGAGCTGCCTTTAGCTCCCCCAAGCTTTCTGCTTTATCAGCCAGAAGCCTTGAGGGAGAGATAGAAAGATCAGCAACCGCCACTACTGGTGCTTTCTTATTTTTACTTTCAGAAAATGGTCTTTTTTCGGCAGACACCACTGTGTCAATATCCATTATATTATACCACTTCAAAGCATCCCTTGGCTCTAGTTTCGTAAATCCCATATCAGCTTATTATTAGTTTTGGGAGATGTTAGCATTAATGAGGAGAGAGTACAAGGGGGATTGAGTGCTCATTATTGTTTTCAGTTGCATTGATCTACGACTAATCTTATAGTACCGACAATATAATTTCTCTGACCGGAGCCGATATGCAGTTAAAGCTTACGTTACCAAGAATAGTTGTACTAATCATTGCTGTTGTTGCAACATTTTTTATAGTGAAAGCAGAATATAGGAAAGCTTTAAAAGATGCTACGGCAAAGGCTAGAGACAAAGCAGGAGAGCCGGCTTTAGAAGGAATAGTCAGTAAGTTAAAAATATATACTGCTTATGACAAGAATGGCCCTATCAAGCTTATAAGACATGGTAATGTAAATGATGGTGGTTACGTAGTGCCAGAAATTGCTTTAGAGCAATCAGATGTTCTAATGGGTTATGGTATTGCTGATGATATAGCATTTGAAGAAAGATTTTCTGACATTTACAATAAACCTTCATATGGATTTGATTGTGGAACAGAGAACATAGAAATAAAGAATAAACTATGTAGCTTTATCAAGGAATGTATTGGAAGTGATTCTTTTGTAAATGCAGACCAAAAGTCCTCAGGAAAAATCTCATCTTTTTCTGACCAGATACAAAAATTAGGCCTAAAAAACAAAAAAATCTTTATTAAAATGGATATTGAAGGTGCTGAGTATGAGGCTTTTGAAGATATTTTAAAATATGCACCTAATATCACTGGCATAGCCATGGAATTACACTTTGTGAACTTAGACCAAATGATTAAAGCGAGTAACCTACTTTCACGTTTGAACGAGAATTTCTTGTTATTACATGTTCATGCTAACAATTGTGAAACTTCTAGATTTTTTACCAAATACTCAAATGGTGGCATAACAAAGGCCATAGAATTGACATTTATTAATAAAGCTCTTGCCGATAAGTACCATTCTGCTGCAGACCAATCGCATCCTACTTCTCTAGACATACCTAATTGTCCCAAAAAAGACGAAGTGAAGTTTGAAATACTTGCAAATTAGATGTGATGTATAAAAAAATCATCTATAGTGATCACTGAATTAACTATTTCATCTGCATAATAGTTATTTTTAATGCCATTTGCTGCAATGATTGCCACAAAAATTTGCTTATCAGTAGAGGTACGTTCCCTAAACACATCTATTTTACGTTTCAGTATATCAACATAGTCTTTGGTCAAGGCAAAGGCTTCAGTCGTATATTTTATCTCACAAATTGTAATTGCATTATCTGGCCTATCAAACAAGAGATCAATCTGAGCTCCTCGTTCTTGTTGTTGCTTTGGTGGAACGTATCTCCAGGTATTTGGAATGGAGGTAGGGTCAATTTGTAAGCTATTGCTTATTTCAGATAAATGTTTGTAGCATATGGCTTCAAAGGCATATCCTGACCAGCTTGCCCAAGATTGAGAGGTCATTTCACGTTCCCAATAATGTGGAGTAACGCCTTTTGCAAATAAGGTTTTCTTTATTGGCTCAATCCATTTTAGATAAAATAATGTAAACTCATCTACAACCCTATAGTATATACCTCTTTTCTTATGTGAGAATGGCACAAAGCTCTTGATAAATCCTGCATCCTCTAAGGCTTTGAGCTTTTTTATTATCTCTCCCCCTTTGGAGCTGTGAGTTAGCTTTTTAAATAGCTCTTCTTGAGCTAGGCCAGACCAATTTTGAGCTATGGCTCTAACAATATCTATATATATTTCCGGATTATCAAAAAGCGAGGAAAATAGATTATCAAATTCTTCAAGCAACAGTCCATTTTTTTTAAATACAACCTGCTCTATATTTTGGGCTATAGATAGGTCTTTTCGGAATTGGGAAAGATAAAATGGCACTCCACCCGTAACCATGTAAAGGGCTGCCACTTGTTGATTATTTAGCTTCATGCCCTGCGAACTCAAAAATTCTTTAGACTCATTCAGCTTAAATGGCTCGAGCAGCATACGGTGCGTAACGCGATTATGCAGGCCGCCTTTGTTGTTGAGTATTTTGTTAATCATCCAAGAAGCTGAAGAGCCGCAGATGATAAGTTTGATACGATTATCTTTGGACCAATATTGGTTCCAGTAGTAATCTAGATTCTGTAGCAGTCGTCCATTTTTTGTTGCCATCCATGGCAGTTCATCAAAGAACATCACAATTTGTTTATCCTGAGGCACTTGCGCTAATGCATTGGTCAAAAGCTTAAATGTATCTTGCCAATTCTTCTCTGTCCTAAGATTCACCCCACCAAAAAAGAGCTCACTTATGCGATTGGTAAAATTTGTTATTTGAGAAGTAAGATGCTCATTTTGTGTGCCAGCAACATCAAAAAAGATTATATTATCTTGTTCTGCAAAAAAGTTACGTATTAGGAAAGTTTTACCTACGCGCCTTCTTCCATAGACGGCTAAAAACTGAGGCGTAGGCGAGCCTAAAAACCCCTCAAGCAATTTAAGCTCTTCTTTTCTACCTAGTATTTTCCCCATTTATAAAGGCTTTCCCATTGATTTAATCTGTTGTGCTACCTGGAATGATACTTCACAGCGCACAACAAGTCAATATTTTAATCTGTTGTGCTGCCTGGAATGATGTTCCACAGCGCACAACAGATTTAACCAATTAATGATATAACTACCCATTTTACCGCAGTTATGCTATAAGAATCCTATGATTACTAAAACTTTTACAATTGACGCAGCATCAGCTGGCGAGCGGCTTGACAAAGCCATTGTGCCATTTATGGATATGTCCCGCAGTAAGCTACAAGGGCTTATTAGGGAAGGTCATGTTCAAATCAATGGGAAGGTATTGCAGGATTTGAGCTACTCGGTTTTAGAAAATGATATCGTGCTGGTAACTGTTCCTCCTGCAAAGCCAGTAAATATCAAGCCCACAGAGATTCCTATTAATATAGTCTATGAGGATGAAGATATTATCATAATAGATAAGCAAGCGGGGCTGACTGTTCATCCAGGCGCTGGGAATCACGATGATACTCTGGTGAATGCTTTGGTGGAACATTACGGGAAGCAATTGTCGCAGCTTGGCGGGGTGGAGCGCCCTGGGATT
>JAYUHP010000084.1:0-5046 GCA_043766875.1 Rickettsiaceae bacterium | reverse complement strand
CCCACCATCTGAATGAAGCACAGGGCCAATTTTATCGCTCAAGCCCCACTCCATCACCATAGCACGAGCCATACGGGACGCCATTTGAATGTCAGAAGAAGCTCCTGAAGTTACTTTCTCTCTGCCAAAGATCATCTCTTCAGCAACTCTACCAGCCATTGCTACAGCGATATCCGCTTCCATCTTATCACGCGGCAGTGAAAATCTATCTGTCTCAGGCAAACGCATCACCATGCCTAAAGCCCTTCCACGCGGTATAATAGTTGCTTTATGGATTGGGTCAGATGCTTCCATATGAAGCCCAACAAGAGCATGGCCACCTTCATGATAAGCCGTAAGCTTTTTCTGCTCATCAGACATAACCATAGAGCGACGCTCAGGTCCCATCATCACTTTATCCTTAGCATCCTCAAGGTCAGCCATCTCAACCTTAGCCTTACCTCTACGCGCAGCAAGAAGAGCCGCCTCATTCACCATATTAGCCAGCTCAGCACCAGAAAAGCCAGGCGTACCACGTGCAAGAACGCGCACATCCACACCTTCCTTATGTTTTATCTTAGACAAATGAACATTTAATATCTGCTCACGCCCATCAATATCGGGGTTTGAGACTGTAATTTGCCTATCAAATCTTCCTGGACGAAGCAAAGCAGGATCCAGAACATCAGGACGGTTAGTTGCAGCAATAATTACTACGCCCTCATTCGCCTCAAAACCATCCATTTCAACTAGCATCTGATTGAGCGTTTGCTCGCGCTCGTCGTTCCCGCCGCCAAGCCCAATACCCCTACTCCTTCCTACAGCATCAATTTCATCAATGAAAATAATACATGGAGCATTACGCTTTCCTTGTTCGAACATATCCCTCACGCGGCTAGCACCAACGCCCACGAACATCTCAACAAAATCGGAGCCTGAAATGCTGAAAAATGGCACATTTGCTTCGCCTGCAATAGCCCTAGCTAAAAGGGTTTTACCAGTACCTGGAGGACCAATAAGCAAGCAGCCTTTAGGAATTTTACCACCCAAGCGCTGGAATTTTCCTGGATCTCTTAAGAAATCCACTATCTCAGCCAATTCTTCCTTAGCTTCATCTACACCAGCAACATCTTTGAACGTAACCTTAGGCCCAGTTTCTGAAAGAAGTTTCGCCTTCGATCTACCAAAACCCAAAGCACCACCCTTACCGCCGCCTTGCATCTGACGCATAAAAAACACCCAAACACCTATAAGCAGCAGCATTGGGAACCATGAAATAAAAATACTCAAAAGCGAATTCATTCTTGTGTCAGGCGGCATAACTTCCACCCTCACCCCGTTATCACTAAGCTTATTTATAATATCCGGATAATCTCCAATATATGTAGTGAATGTGCTGCCGTCACTGAGGGTACCTTCCAAGGTGCGGCCCTGTATCTTCACATTAGATACCTGCTTATCGGATATTTTACCCAGCAAATCAGATATGGCAATGCTCTGATTACTGCTTAGAATGTCGCCCTGCAGCATGTTAAAACTAAAGATCAGCACCATGAAAATAGCGCCCCAAATAAGAAAATTCCTGCCCTGATTACCCATCACTAACTCACTTTAATACTAACTACTCAATTGATTATGAACTCAAACACTATAGTGCTTTATATAAGCCTTTGCTATAAATTTTTCAAGGAGATTAGGGCAGATAAGCTGAAATATTTAATTGCTTGCCAGGATGACACCATTATTTAGATCTATCCTTATAAAAATACAGCGCAATAAGACTCATCAGAGCGCATGCACTTAGGTAATAGGCTGCTGAAGTTATAGTGCCGGTCTTGATGACAAGCAAATGCACCAAGTAAGGAGTCGTGCCGCCAAAAATACTTGTCGCTGTATTATATGCTACAGAAAGCGCGGTATTACGCACATTGGTTGGGAAAAATTCCGCCTGAAGTGCTGGCTCTGCTCCAATATAAACAGCCGCCAAAATAGCCAAAATAATTTGCGCTGCCCACATACCAGCATTGCTACCATTCTCAAAAACATCAAGCAGCGTAAAGCTCGAGCCCATTATAATAATCAGAGTTATGATATAGATCTTGCGCCTTCCTATAACATCCGATAGCCAACCTGAAAATACAGTCACAAATATCATGATAATATAGGAAATATTTACCATATAGCTTATGCTGCTGTCGCCCATCCCTCTGTCTAGCTTAAGATAATTCATCATATATATTGCCTGCAGATAGAATATCACAGAGCCAGTGGAGTTGATTAGAATCGAAATGATAATATCGAACCAATATAGTTTTAGCACCTGCTTTAGAGGGGATGTAAGTATGGCATCCTGCAGCTGCATCTCTTGAAATAAAGGCGTTTCCTGAGTGTGTTTGCGAATATAGACACCAGCAAAAATAATAAATACCCCTAACAAGAATGGCACCCTCCATCCCCATGAGAGAAAGCTTTCCTCTGATAGGCCTAGCCTGACACCAGATGAGACAAGGGATCCTAGCAATACACCAGCGCAGAGCCCTGCCATAGAAATACTACCAGCAATACCGCGATGCTTCTTAGGCGTATGCTCTATCACAAAAGATATAGAGCCTGTCAGAACACCACCCATGGAAAGCCCCTGCACCATCCTGATCAGCACCATAAAAACGGTTGCCATAACACCTATTGACTCATAGGTTGGCAAAAGCCCTATTGCAGCCGTTGGAAAAGCCATGCACATCACAGATAGACTAAGTGCAGTTCTTCTACCAAATTTATCCCCAATAATGCCGAAGAATATCCCTCCTATAGGACGCATCAAATAGCCTACAGCAAATAACAGTAGGCCTTTAAGCAGGGATACATTTGGGTCATCATCTGGAAAATATTTTGCGCTTAAGATAGGAGCAAGATGCGCGAATAGAGTATAATCATACCATTCAAAGGCATTTGCTATACCGCTAGTGAAAATTAATTTTTTCTTGTTCATCTTTTCCCCGGTGTCATCCCGGCGAAGGCCGGGATCCACTACTGCAACATTTCATGTTGCAGTAGTTCATAGTCTAAATCCCAACCTTCGTCTGGAATAACATCAAATTGTATCATAAAAATCTATCCAATTTGGAATGATTTATTTACACAAATTCTATTTTTTTCTATTACGCTTTTGGCGTAATAGAACTGGATCCCGGCCTTCGCCGGGATGACATCGTAGTCTCTCAGACCATGCGACGAATAATGTAGCAGGTATCAGCACAGCCACCCCATATAAAGCATTTTTATCAGGCATTTCCCCTAGCACAATATATGCAATAGTGGCAGAAATCACTAGTTCGAAATATCTATAAGGAGCAACAGCCGTTGCATCCACAAGTCTAAAAGCTTTGAGCAAGAAAAATAATATTAGATTAGCACTGCAGCCAAGTATAAATAGAAGAAATAGCTGAGAAGCTTCGGGTGTTTTCCATTCTTGCATGGCTAGCGGTAAAGCCAGTATTGTGGTGACCAAAGCTGAATAAAAAAGCATACAGATCATCGACTCTTTAATCACGAATTTCTTATTGATAATATCAAGCGAAGCAAAGCTGATAGATGCTAGCACAAATATCAGCACATCATAATTCCCATCATCCGGATGCAACGCAATCACTATACCTATAAAGCCTACGATGGTCGCAACCCAGCGCTGCCATATGATTTTTTCATCCAAGAAAAATACAGCCAAAACCAAGACGAAAAGGGGGATAGAAAAGCTTACAGTGGTCGCAGTGCTTACTGGCACGAGCTTTAACCCGTAAATCCAAGATGCCATACCACAAAATAGCAAAACACCTCTTGCTATCTGCACGAATGGGTGGGATGTTTTAATGGTACCTATGCCGTAGTAGAAGACGAAAGGAATGAGGGTAATCGTGCTAAAAAAGAACCTAAAAAAGGTTACTTCCATGCTTCCAAGTCCGATGCTTGCATATTTAGCAATTAGGTCGTTAAAAGCACTGCTAACAAGGCTCAGCAAAAACCAACTCATGCCTATCAAATATGTTCTAAAATCACTAGCTAACCGCACCCAAACGCCCCTTATTGTGGTAATTATAGCACTTGGGCGCATAGCTCCCATTTTCAATGGCAGAACATTACATAATTTTGTACAAAATAGCAAGATATAAGTGTAACTTGTTTAATGATCAAGCATATAAATTGGAGACCTAATAATGAACATAAAATCAAAATTACTCAGCACCGCAGCAATAATTGCTATGTCAGCTAGCACAATAGCTACAGCTGCACCAAAAGCAGATGGTTATGATAATGATTATGACAGCAACTATTATGCCGCCGAAGGGAGCATTTTATTCAAAATTCGTGGCTCTGCAATAATGGCCAAATCAAAAAACAAAGGCCTTCCAGCTCCCACAAGTGGAGCAGCCCCAAAAGATCCAGGACATTTGGTCGCCAATGGTTATGGAATTGAAGGCGCGACAACTGTATTTTTTACGGATAATTTGGGAGCTGAGCTCGGATTAGGCTTTATGGTATATAGAACTTCCAAATCAGCCATAGCTGCTATTGGTAATAACTACAGCACAGGGCCAAGCATTGGAAAACGTCAGGATATCTATGCGGTGCCCCTCACATTGACAGCACAATTTTTACCAGCACCTTTCGGGCCTGTTAGGCCATATATTGGCCTTGGTGGCCATGCAACTTATATGTTTAGCAAAAATAAGGCATTTACTATTGGCAATGCATATGGGTATGTTGTGCAGGTTGGTGTGGATTTCGTACTGCGTGATGATACAATGATAAACTTCGATATTAAGCAATATGGGCTAGAGCCAAAAGTAACCTATAAGGATGGATTCCTAGGCGCTGGAAAGCAATTCTCTTCCAAGCTAAAAATCAATCCAGTTGTTATATCTTTAGGCCTTGGATTTAAGTTCTAGCGAAAAACGTCATTATGAGAAATCAGGCAAAGCATTTGCCGCGCCTGATTTCAAAACAACCAAGTCATATATTGAAATTAAGTGTAAAAATAAGGACTTGATCTGACAGTTAAGAGTTGTTGGG
>JAYUHP010000083.1:0-5051 GCA_043766875.1 Rickettsiaceae bacterium | reverse complement strand
CAATATTTACATATAGCCATAATTATTCTCCATAATAGTTGCAGAAATAATTATAATATATCTTCTTAGTAATGTCTATATTTACCTAACAATGCCTAAAGTAAGGATAAATAATTCTTGACATACTCGTTAATATCTATTAATATAAAACAACTGTAGTCCAATTCACTCGATCAGTATCACTAAAATATAGGAGAAATTTTATGAGTAAAGAATACGAAATAAAAGGTATAACATATAATGTTGACCGTTACGGATATGCAAAAACGTCTAATATCGCAGTGCAGTTCCACACTGAACAAGATACGCTTTCCCCTGGGACGAAGGTGAAATGTTTACATAAGCATTTCTTCACATTTAATGGTGAGCATTTAGAAGATGAGTGCTTGCATTATGGTGGGTACCAGGAGTCACTCACTGTTACGTCTTGCCGCTCTCACCTTGAAGAAAGCGGACAGGCTTATGCACGATTTATCGCAGATGAAATGGCTGTATCTGGCGCTGTCGCAACTCCCGACATCCCGGAATAATACAAGATTAGGAAGCTACATCAATAATGAGTCTCCTGTGGCTATTATTCACAGGAGACTAGAAGATATGTTACGTACTGCTATCAATATAACAGGGGATGCAACCATTACCCTGATAGTTGATGATAGCGAAGGGGCTTTAGATAAAGAGAAGTATTTCTCCTAGTAACATATTTTCAAAAAATCTGTAAAATCTCAACAGGCATTTGACATTTTCATATATTTGTGCAAACATAATAGTGTAAGGAGTGTGTAAATCTCAAGCTCCGGATTTCAGATCTTGTGTCAACCCAAACATCGATATTGATATTAATACCTCCGAGTGAAATGGAAAATTCCTGCAATTTTATATCGAGTGGGCCACAATGATTCCACAATCTTGGGGCAAGGCTATGACATTAGTAACCATAATTTTTATGGACCTATTAGCAGGGATGGAATTTGACCTTTTTGTACCGAGTTTTCCTGAGTTACAGAGACAATTTGCCTTGTCGCCATTTTGGGTTGAGGCGCTACTATCGGTTAATTTTATAGGCTATTGTTTCAGTCTGTTCTTCGTTGGGCATCTAGCTGATCGCTATGGACGTAAGCCAATAATATTGTTTGGTCTTATGATTTTTATAATAGGTAGTATCTTTTGTTTAAGTGGGCAATCATACCTACTTCTCCTGATCGGTCGCTTTCTGCAAGGAGTAGGAGTAGCAGCTCCTGCGATTCTTAGCTTTTTAATTATTGCAGATTCTTACTCACTTAAGAAACAGCAGGCCTTATTTGCGATACTGAATGGGTTAATGAATATCTCTGCTGGTATTGCCCCGGTCGTTGGAAGCTATATAACTATCTATTTCCATTGGCAGGGTAATTTTGCTGTGCTTTTAATTTTAGGCCTAGCTACTTTACTGATGACTGTGTTTTTTATACCTACCAATAAACTGCTTGAGTACAAGTCGCATTCGTTGTTGCATGGATATCTTCATATATTTCAATCTAAACCATTGATGATTTTGATAGTGTATTTTGTCTTTAATTTTGTACCATATTGGATCTTTGTTGGGATGTCTCCTCTGCTATATATGGAAGATTTGGGAGTGTCTCTATCTCACTTTGGCTATTATCAAGGTGCATTGGCTTTTGTATTTGCGCTTGGAAGCATACTATTCAGCTTGATTGTCACCAAATATGAGCAGAGAAGGATCTTGTATATTTCATCTCAAATTTATATCTTAGGTCTAACTAGCATTATATTGGTGACTTTCCTAGAGAGCAATAATCCACTGGTTATTACTCTAGCTCTCATTCCATTTATCATAGCGCAAATTATTCCTGGTACTATACTTTACCCCATATGCATAAATTTTATGCCTGACGCCAAGGGTAAGGTATCAGCAATTCTTCAAGGTGGAAGACTTATATTCTCTGCGTTCAGTCTTCAGCTTGCTGGATATTTTCATTACGGATCATTTAGGAATATCGGGATTATTATCGCTGTTTTCATCATAATGACGATTATTTCCATGTTTTTTGTTATCAACAATCGTGAGCTTATGAACTTCTCTCAAAAATAATTTTTATGCCCCAGTTGGCTGAGTCATCACTATATCCTCCGGCTTGACTTTCTGGATGAACAACACTCCGTCAATATGGTCAGTTTCATGCTGTATTATGCGTGCTAAGAACCCACTCGCTGTGCCTATGATTTTCTGGCCGCTTATATCGAATGCTGAGTATTTTATCTTGGTATATCGCTTTACTTTGGCCCTGATACCTTGCCCTACAGAAAAGCAAGCTTCCCAATCTTCCGTAGTTTGTTCTCCTACTGGTTCGTAGCTTGGGTTGATCCAAATAGTTTTTTTCATAGTTTCTTCTAAATCCGTTCTACGTGCCTTGAGTTCTTCAGAATATTCTAGGGCGAAAATGATAATTCTATGATCAAAGCCTATTTGAGGAGCTGCTAACCCCGCGCAGCCTTCCTCAGCATCGTATTTTGTCTCAAGGATTTTGATTATATCTAGAATATCTTCGGAAAGAGGGAATCTGACAGCCTTAGCTGGTCTAGTAAGCATTGGGTTATTGTCGAATATTGTAACATAGTTTGGTAATGGCATATTAGGCATTTGTTAAGTTTTTTTGCATATTACAAATAATTTCTAAACACCTCAAGCATAATGTTTTTAGCAATTGCTGCTGCTACACTTCCGCCTCCCCCATGGTCTACAAGAACGCAAGAGGCATAGCGTGGGTCATGAATGGGTCCGTAGCAAGTGAATACAGCATGATTTCTCTCTTCCCATGATACCAAGCCGCCACTTTGGTCTATATTGCCCACCTTAGACTTAACCTGACAGGTACCGGTTTTCCCGGCTATCATCCATTTTGGCTCAATAATTCTATGAGAATATGCAGTGCCTCCTGGGGAATTCATCACATTATTCATAGCAGATTGCAAAAACTCTATATGACTTGGTTCGACGTCTATCTGGCTATAGTCTGCGTGACCTGCAATGCGTGGTGTGAGCAATTTGCCCTTTGTAGCTATAGCTGCACAAAATCGGGCTATTTGTAACGGCGTTGCAAGAGTGAATCCCTGGCCTATTGCTGTGTTTAAACTGTCCCCTAGGCGCCATTCTTGTTTGAAGCGCTCTTTCTTCCATAAAGCATCTGGTACGAGCCCGGCAGACTCTGAACTAAGATCTATCCCTGTTGGCTTGCCAAAGCCAAACTTTCGCGCGACTACGGCAATCTTTTCAGCACCTATGGTCTTTGCTATATGAAACATATATGTATTGCAGGAATGCTCTATGGCTGAATGCATATCCATATTACCATGGCCTGGCTTGTACCAACATTTAAAATGTGTATCTCCTAGGGATGAAGCCCCTGTGCAATTTATGTGAGCAGTTGGATCCATTCCAGCTTCTAGCGCCGCTAGGACCACTACCATTTTGAATATTGACCCAGGGGGGTAGTTATTTTGTAACGGCTTATTCACGAGAGGTTTGTGGTGGTCGTTATTTACTGAGTTCCAATAATTATGAGAAACACCACCTACGAATTGGTTGGGGTCAAATCCAGGGGAAGAGGCCATTGTTAAAACTTTTCCATATTCCAAATCGAGTACTATTGCAGAACTACCTTTAGGACTTAACATCCCCATAGCTTTGGACTGAAGTTCAGCATCTATATTCAATTTTATGTCATTACCAGCCAGGCTATTTTTGGAGGAAATTTCCCGGACAAATGTGCCATGAGCATTCACCTCAACCTCTTGTACTCCAAAAGTGCCTTGGAGGCTTTCTTCATAAAATTTCTCTACCCCGGTTCTGCCTACTGCAAAATCACCAACATTACTCAGCGATAATTCCTTTTTATCTTGCTCGGTTATTGTGCCTATATAGCCTATTGGATGTGATATGAAGCTGCCATAGGGGTAAGATCGATATTGGCCTACATCGACATATATTCCTGGCAGATCCGCGATATTTTCCTCTATGACTGATACTTGTTGCCATGATAGATTATCTATTAATGCAGAAGGGCAGCGTTTATTAATCCGCTCCGCAACTTTGAGTAGGATTGTTTGATCATTCTCAGGAATATCTAAAATTTTACCTAATAAATGAATGGTTTTTTTATATTTGGGATTTTCCTTCTTATCCAGCATTACCCTAAATGCTGAAGTGTTGGTGGCAATAACTCTGCCATGTCTATCTATAATTTTACCCCTTGGAGGATGGAGCATTACCACGCTGATACGATTTTTATCTGAAAGAGTACGATATCTTGACCCATCTACTATCTGCATATATAGCATTCTCAGAGATAACATAAAAAGCAAACTCAGTTTGCCCACCATGAGAATAAAGCTACGTCTCGTGATTTGATAATTTCGTAGTAATTCGTTGCTAATTTTCATGATCTTTCATATATAGGCTGCTTGATAAGATCCAATGCAATATTGGGTAGAATACAATATTTACTAACAGGTTTAGCAATGCTTCCTTATAGTTTGAGTGGTTGTTAGATCCATAATATAGGGAGAATATTATATGTCTAAGGCATGTTATTACAAGCGATAGATTTACAAAATAAATAAAAATAGTTTTTATATCCTGTTTGGAAAGATTGCTCCTGAATTTTTGAATAACATAATTCAGCATCAATAGAGTAAATGATCCACTTCCCAGAGGGTTTCCATATGCTATATCTATCAGCAATCCATATATAAATATTTGCCATGCTCTGGTTCTGCAATAAATAGATAGAAAGAAAGTGATGCCAATTTCTATTTGTGGAACTAAGTAAAGCTGGGCGCCTAAGCGGCTTAGCAATAGTGGAAAGAGAAAAAAAAATAGGATTATCAACCAAAAATTCGCCTTCATGGTCGCACGGTATAATTTGGGCTTTTTTTTCATAATGTTTTGCTCATATCTACATTACGATTAATATGCACATTCATAATAATCCCAAATCCTCCAAGCATGCTTCCCATCATTGTTCCACCATATGACATCAGAGGCAAAG
>JAYUHP010000082.1:0-13310 GCA_043766875.1 Rickettsiaceae bacterium | reverse complement strand
GGGCGGTCAGAATTCAGCAGGGGTTCTTCACACTTGAGCAGACATGCTATACATGCCAAGGCCAGGGAAAAATCCTCAAAAATCCTTGTAAAAAATGTTCTGGTCAAGGAAGGCATAATGAAAAGAGAAGTCTGCAGGTAACTATCCCAGCCGGGGTTGAAAGCGGCACGAGAATACGTTTAGCCGGAGAAGGTGAGGCAGGAGTTCGAGGTGGTGCAAATGGAGATCTCTATATTTTCGTAACCGTTCCTCAGCATTTTGTATTCAAGAATGAAGGTGCGGATCTGCATTGCCGTATGCCTGTTAGTTTTATTACAGCAGCTTTGGGCGGGGAAGTTGAAGTCCCGACCATTGAGGGCGGAAGTGTGAGCTTGAAGATTCCAGCTGGAACTCAGGTGGGCGATAAATTCAGACTGCGCGAGAAGGGCATGAGCAAGGTTCGCTCAACACATAGGGGTGATATGTATGTTCACGCTTATGTTGAAATTCCAAAGTCTCTAACAAAAAAGCAGAAGGAACTTTTAGAGCAGCTTAAAGAAGAATTCGGCGACAGCAGCCCCAAACCCCACGATAAAGGCTTTTTCGATAAGATGAAAAACCTGTGGGGAAAGGATTAGAGATCCCCATGTTGAGAGCCTATGGTTCTTCTTTGTTGTTCTTGCTTAATTTTTTTTTGAAAACTATTATGAGGTTTGTGGGTGCCAGTATCTATGGAAAATCCCCTGCCCAAAGTGGGTCCCACTACTCTAGGCTCTTCTCCTTCATATACTAATGCTTGGCTTCCCATTAGTTTGTTCCTGTAGCTGTTATTTGCACTGCTCAAACTACGAGTGTGATATAGAGTGCCAACCCATGCTTTTACAGCGCTTAAAACTGCGACTGCTTTAGTGAAATGTTTTTTAATCCAATCGAACATGATAGTTTTTATGTCAAAGACCGAGATCTTGTCCTTTTGGACCTCTTCGGTTCGTGGTAGATGCTCCCCATTGTCCATGTTGTTTACCTGGTGCTGGCCCTGGTGTAACAGGCTTGCAGCCCAAACCTAGACCTGCTAGTTTCTGGTGGTTTTGCTGTGGAGCTTCTGGCCCAGGACTTGCTGCTATATCAGTTTGCTGCTGAGAGTTTAGCATAGTTGAGCTTCTGGTACTACTGCCTTTAAAGGCAGAGGTGATCTTTTCCTTGATAGCGCTGAAAAACCTTCCTACAGCGCTTTTAATAGCACTCCCAATAGCTCCAAAAAAAGCGCCTATTCCTCTGTTTGCTGCTTTAGTAGCTTTTTTTTCAAATCTTTGAGCTTCTGCGCTTAATTGATCAGCTTTAGCTTCAAGATCTCCCATACCTTTACCTATTGCATCCCCCGCAACTTTGCCGAACTCGGCTCTCTTTCCTTCGAGTTGTGCGGTGAGATTATCTATTTGAGCATTTTGAGCATCTAGTATATTTTGTTGAGCTGCCAGAACATGAGATGCATTTCGTGTAGATTCATTACTCATAATATCCTCAAATCATTAATTCCTTCATAAATATTAGTATATAATATTATATCTATTAATGATAGGCAATAAATACTAGGAGGATATTAAAGGAGTAGGATGTGGCAATTTGGCATTGGGTAAGGATGTCATCCCGGAAATTGCGTAGCAATTATCTAAGGATCCATAACCTTAGCATTTAAGAGAATAATTGGATGTTGTGATTATGGGTTCCGGATATTTTTCTTCGAAAAATTCCGGAATGACGTTTTTCGTGGTGACGATTAAATCGGCATGCCCATGATTTTTTCGAATGCATCCAGTACCTTATTACGCACGGCTACTGCGGTTTGTAACGTGGCTTTAGCTTCAGAAGTAGAGGCGATTATTTCGCTTAAGGAAGCTTTGCCGAGGATTGCGCGTTTTTTAACATCTTCGTCGTGCTTGATGTTAGAGCTAAGAGAGCTAATTGAGGAACTGACAGAATTTTGGCTTAGTGAAGTAATCCCTCCAGCTTTAACTTGCTGCATATGAGCCAAGATTTCCTCAGGCTTCATACTGGCAAAGCTATTGAAGTTTTTATTGACCATATTCTGGAAAGTTACTGTATTCTCCTGAACTGATGTTTCAGGCAACTCAGCTTTGTTGGTATTGGTTGTGCTGTAAGCGCTTTGAGCTTGCAATAATGTTGCGGGACCTATCGATACCATATTTACCTAATTACCTCTAAAGATTTCTGTACCATAGAGCGTGACATCTCAATCACCCCTAAATTTGCTTCATATGCTCTTTGCGCCTCGCTGGCGTCAGCGCGCTCAATTTCTACTCTGACGTTAGGCGTCTTGACATAACCTCTTTGATCCGCCGCAGGGTGGGTGGGGTCGTATTTTATTTCAAAATCTGACTTATCCTCAGAGTATTTTTTTACCTTGAGCAGATTCGTGCGTTTTTCCTTATCGAATTTATTTTCTACAAACATCACCTTCCGCCTGTAAGGATCTCCACCGGGCTTATCGCTTGTAGAATGCTGGTTCGCTATATTTTCTGCAACAATTTTTATGCGCTCACTTTGGATTGTATTGCCTTGGGCAGCTATCTCTACCGCCTTTTGCAGACTATCATCCAGTGCAATAGAGGTGAGGGGCAGGAAAATTAATATAAGTAGAATTCTAATCAATGACCACCTCCAGCACCTTCAGACGACGCAATGCCAACTAAATCCATGGAAGAGCGGTAATTTTTCAGCGCTTCAGATGTCTGATCACTATTCATGGCCATCCTTGTGATCTGTTTAGACAGGTCCACATTGTTTTTGTTGGGCTTCATAGGGTCAGTTTTGTCGAGCTTAGTCGTATATTGACCATTGCTGCTACGCGATGGCTTTATATGATGTTTATTTGTTACCGCTAGACGTACCTTCTTAACAGCGACCTTATGATCTTTTTTATCAATAAATTCAGGCTTTTCTAGGTCCTGCGTAACATATTTCGGAGTGGAAACATTAGCTATATTTTTGGCCAGCACTTCATGTCTATTTTGTAGATAGTCTATTTGCTTTACAAGCGTATCTGTAGTCTCATCCTGCGCAATTGCACAGAAGGGGAAAATGATAAGTAAAGCTAAGAGTTTTTTCATAGAAATTATGTTATTAGCATGGAACTTTTATATAATATATAATCTAGTAGTTTAATGCAATGATAAATACGCGGACTGTATTGGGCCTTATGTAAATTTTACTACTCAGCTGTAAATTTATTACTTGTACAAATTATAAATCCGATTTATAATTTGCATAGATAATTGACTGTATAATAATCATGTTTCAGCGTCACATAACAGAATTCATCTTATATTCTGCAAAATACTACCCAGTAATTACGATCACTGGGCCTCGTCAGTCAGGTAAAACTACCTTGGCTAAGTCTATTTTTCCTGATAAGCCATATTTATCGCTTGAGGATCCTGACATGAGAGAATTTGTCACAAAAGATCCTAGGGGCTTTTTAGAAGTGTATAAAGATGGTGCTATTATTGATGAGATCCAGCATTGTCCTGAGCTTTTCTCTTATATTCAAACCAAGGTGGATTCTGACCAGATTCCAGGCCAGTTTATTCTCACAGGCTCTCAAAATTTTCTGCTTCTTGAGAAAGTATCCCAATCCCTAGCTGGTAGGGCGGCTATAATATATCTATTACCACTTAGCTATAGTGAGATTAATAATCAGATGGATCCGTCTCTAGAGCCAAATCATTTTATGTACAAAGGCTTTTATCCAAAGCTATACAAGCAGGATCTATCCCCATCAGTCTGGTATCGTAACTATATAAGGACCTATATTGAACGCGATGTAAGGCAGCTAAAAAATATAACGGATATTTCAGCATTTCAGACATTCCTGAAGATATGCGCTGGAAGAGTTGGTCAGCTGATCAATTTTTCCTCTATTGGAACTGAGTGCGGAGTTAGTTACAATACCGTCAAAGCATGGCTTTCAGTACTGCAGACTAGCTTTGTTATATATATGCTAAAACCACATCATAAGAATTTTAACAAGCGTCTGGTCAAACAACAAAAATTATATTTTTATGATACAGGGCTGGCATGTTCCTTGCTGGGGATAGAATCTCCAGAGCAGTTGCAAACGCATTATGCTAAGGGTGCTCTGTTTGAAAATATGATCATCATGGAAATTCTAAAAAACCGTCTCAATAAAGGGAAGGAAGAGGGGCTGTATTTTTGGCGTGACAGCAATGGACATGAATTAGACCTGCTTATTGAGGGTAAAAACCTTACCCCTGTAGAGGTAAAATCTGGCAAAACAATATTACCAGAATTCACTCGTGGCATAGATTATTGGAACAATTTATCAGCTGGATCCAAGGGATATGTTATATACGGTGGAGAGCTTAAGCAAATTAGGGGTGATATTGAGATATTACCCTGGAATATGATGGGTGGTATTGGAGATTAATAATTTAACATTTTAATTTTTACCATTGCCTTTATAAAAACTTTCATCTATCTTCCTTCCAGGATACTTAAACATGAGGAAAAGCATGAAAAATCTAATAAAAATATTATTACCAATTTTAGCATTGTCGCAAAGCGCTCTTGCTGCTGAAGCTGGCATTACAGTCAAGCCTAAGGGTGCATTTGATTTTACGTTCGGAGCTATTAATAATCATGGATCTCTAGGGGATAGGAAAATTTCTGTAAATAGGGATCGCATAGGGTTTTTAAGCCAGGCAAGTGTTACTATTAATGTGGAAAACAGGCTTTCTGAGGATCTGGCATATGGAGCAAAGCTTGCTCTTGTGACTGACACTCGGAATGATAGAAAAACTCCTTCTAGCATCTATTTTGAATCTCCAGCTGGTAAATGGGAGTTGGGCTCAGATAAAAGCGCTACAACCAAGATGAAGATTACAGGCACAAGTAATGTTGCTGCTACCGGTGGCACATGGGATGTGTGGGCTAAGCCAGATATTAGAAATAATGGGATTCAATATGTTACCAATCTCGGTAACTTTGTGGATACCAAGACAAGAAATGTCAATGATCTAGAATATGCTCGTAAGATTACTTACTTTACTCCTGAGATGATGGGTTTCCAAGCTGGTGTCAGCTATATTCCTGATACTGCAAATATTGGTAGCAACACCATTAAACATGCTCCAACTCACTTACACCTGGTGGCTCCTGGGTATTCCTTTGATATCAAAGATGCCATAGCTTGGGGTGTGAGTCAGAAATACAAAGCTAATGACGATTTAAGTTTTAAAGCTTCTGTAGTAGGTGAGGTTGGTAAAGTAGTGCCTAAAATTACAGATGTTACAAAAGCAGTAGCTGGTGCAAAGTTCAAGAAGCTACGCACTTATACAGTCGGTGCTGAAGTAAAATATGCTAAATTTGCAATTTCGGGCTGCTATTCAAACTATATGAAAAGCCTTACAGCAAATGGTGTGGATGATGTCGATCGCAAGAAGACAGAGATATATAATATAGGTGGAAAATATAGCTTTGATCAGCTGTCTGTGAGCTTATCTTACCTACGTTCCAATCATAAGAAGAACATAGTTAATGCAACCACATTAGCAGCCGATTATAAGCTAGCCCCAGGCATTCTGCCTTATGCAGAAGTAACAGCCTTTAACGCCAAAGGTTGGTATAAAAATGCTCCTACAGCAACGACTTATACAGCTGATAAGCATAGTGGGTGGTTGTTGCTTACTGGTGTTAGGGTAGAGTTTTAATAAATCGTCACCCCGGGCGAAGACCCGGGGCCCATAAGCCCAGCCTATGAGACAATAATCAGACACTTAAGGTTATGGATCCCGGATAATTGCTATGCAATTTCCGGGATGACAAGATAAAAAAAGCTTGCAAGGCCGGTGCTCATAATATATACTCCCAGCCTGGTTTAAGGGGGTGTAGCTCAGTTGGTTAGAGCGTCTGCCTGTCACGCAGAAGGCCGCGGGTTCGAGTCCCGTCACTCCCGCCATATCATTTAGAGTAAATTCATGAAAATCGACGTAAAAGTTAAAATACTTAATGTATCCGGTGGTTCTCAAACCCCTTTTTATGCTACTGAGCATGCAGCTGGTGTGGATCTCAGCGCGGCTATAGCTGAAGATGTGGTATTAAAAGTGGGGGAGATTAAGATCATTCCAACAGGTATTGCAATTGCTCTTCCGATAGGGTTTGAGGCACAGATAAGACCCAGATCTGGCTTAGCTGCGAAAAATGGTATTACAGTGCTGAATACTCCAGGTACAATAGATGCAGACTATCGCGGTGAGATCAAGGCTATCCTTATTAATCATGGCTCTGAAGATTTTATTATATCAAATGGCATGCGTATTGCCCAAATGGTATTTGCTGAACATGCAACTGCTAAGTTCGAATTAGTCGATAGCTTAGATGAAACCGCTCGAGGTGTTTCTGGGTTTGGTTCTACCGGGGTTTAGGTGGTCTTGATGGTAAATTTCTTTCATATTTTTGCCCTTGAAGAGCGCTATGATATAGATCTAGCGGTGCTGGATTCAAAATATTTCGAACTACTTGCTAAATTTCACCCAGACAAGGCTGCAACCACAAAAGATCAGCAAGAATATCTGTCACATTCTATGTTGATCAATAATGGCTATAAGGCCTTGCAGGATGATTTTGAGCGTGCGGCTCATATCCTAAAAATCCATGAGATTGATATTAAGAACGACGAGCTTGCTCCCAAATTGCCTGCAGAAATCCTAGAGCAAATTCTCGAGATCAGAGAGCGCTTAGAATCTTCAGATGATAAGAGTAAAATATATAAGGAGCAGCATGCAGCCAAAAAAGTTTTGATAAATGAGCTTAGAGAGCTTTTTGCTTCAGGGAATTATCAAGCAGCTTCTGTAAAAGCTATGCAGCTTAAATATGTGAATAATCTGCTTGTTGAGTAAGAAATACATTAGAGATTGTATGGAAGCCACATATGTAACTTCCATACAATTAATTTATGCAGAGGTTTACGATAACTAATAATAACTCGAACATGGTTGTTGAATATCAATATAAATTAAGCAATAAATATAACAAATATATAAATAATTCTTGACATTTGCGGTGCTACGTTGTATTGTTTATTAACCAAAGAAAGTTCGTTGGTTAATAAACAACCTTATAAGGAGATAAATTATGTCATTAGAACAACGAAGAAGCAAAGAACCTAACGTAGCTGAAAAATTAGCATACGTTATGGATCGCCTCTCTCATAACGCTCGCAAGTACTCTTCTATCGAGTATCCAGAATCAAGCTCTCTAGAGGGATTATTGGAAAACTTAATAACAAGGGATGGGCTCAACGCAGATCCCAAAGCTGTGCACAAGCTTACTGTTGCCTGTAACAATATCAAAGCGGATATTAAGGCTATGAGAGATGATCATACTATAGTGAATTCTGAGTTATATTTTATTTGTATGACTGATGTTATAACATCTACTATAGAGCTAGGTGCATATGCCGGAATGCTATTGGGTGATGTTGTTTTGAATGATATGAAATATTGGTTAGAGCATTAATTATTATTACTTTCGAGTCCATCAGACAACTTGATGAGTAATCATCAAGTTGTCTGATTTTACCAACTGTCAGATTCAGTCGTGACTAGTACATATTAACTTAATTATTAAAAATCCAAGCTAATCCTACTTCTTCCGCATTGCTCTTCCTTGTTCGCGCTCCCAATCCTTTTCTTTGATAGATTCACGCTTGTCATAGAGCTTTTTACCCTTGGCAATGCCTAGCTCAATTTTGACTTTATTTTTCTCATTGAAATACATGGAGAGGGCTATAAGTGTATAGCCTTTGACTTTGATTTTACTGATTATCTTGCGTATTTCCTGCTTGTGCAGAAGCAACTGTCTTGGTCTGCGGGTTTCATGATTGAAGCGATTCGCTTTCTCATATTCCTGGATATGGCAATTATAGAGCACTATGTTGCTCTTATCATAGCTGGCATGGGAGTCCTCTATGCTAACCTTGCCATCTCTTATAGACTTTACTTCGCTGCCAGTAAGAACGATCCCTGCTTCGAATGTATCTTCAATCGAGAAATTGAACCTAGCCTGCCTATTGCGCGCTATTATCTTCTGTGTCTGCGACATGAGAATCCTCGCCTATTTCTTCCGTCTCCTCATCTTCAGCGATGATAGCAACTGATACTACTTTCTCATGATCCTCCGTCTTAAAGAGAATAACACCCGCTGTGCTGCGTCCTGTTGTTCTGACAGAATTCAGCTTACAGCGAATTAGCTTACCTGTATTGGTAATAAGCATGAGCTCATCCTTCTCAGTCACTGGAATTGAAGCCACAACATCACCAAGCTTATTCGATATAGCCATATTCACAACGCCGCTACCGCCACGGTTTGTGATTCTATATTCATAAGCGGATGTACGCTTACCATAGCCATTTTCTGAAACTGATAGGATAAATTCTTCAGCCGTGAGCATTTCCTTGAATTTCTCCATGGAAAGGCCTTCTGGCAGTCCATATGAGCTTTGGGTATCTGGATTGGCTGCCATTGTAATTCTATCTTCAGTAGCGATTGATAGGTACGCTTCGCGTTCTATAATATCGCACGCAACGCCTTTTAGAACAGTCATGGAGATTACTTCATCGTCGGAGCCTAATCTTGCTCCGCGCACGCCGTCGGATGTACGGCTTTTGAATACTCTCACAGCATCTACAGGGAATCTGATTGCCTTACCTTTTTTGGTGGCTAATAAAATATGCCCATCTTCTGCGCAAACTTCTACACCTATTAAGCGGTCGCCTTCGTCTAGTCTTATAGCAATTTTCCCGTTTGCCTGGATCTTCTTGAAGTCAGACATATCATTTCTACGGACATTCCCTTTGGAAGTCGCAAACATGATGTTTAGATTATCCCATTCTGCCTGATCTTCTGGCAGTGGCATGATGTTGGCAATGGTTTCACCAGGAGCAAGTGGCAGAATATTTACTATTGGACGGCCTTTGCTTTGAGGGTTGCCAAGCGGCAGTTTATAAAGCTTCAGACTATAAACCTGACCGATATTTGAGAAGAACAGCATAGGCGTATGAGTGCTTCCGACGAAGATTTGCTTTATGACATCTTCGTCATTCATGGAAAGCCCACTGCGGCCTTTACCGCCGCGTTTCTGCGCTCTATAAGTAGCCAGCGGTACACGCTTAATATACCCGCCGTGAGTGACAGTTACTACCATTTCCTCACGCTGGATTAGGTCTTCTATATCTTGGTCAAAGTCGCCTTCTTCAATCGATGTAAGACGAGGAGTTGCAAAATCTTCTCTAACGCGCATCATTTCTTCTTTCACTATGCGAAGCAGATGGTCGCGTGAGCCAAGAATGGACAGATATTCTTTAATTTCTTCTGCAAGGCCTGCTAGATCATTCTCGATCTTATCCTTCTCCATTGCAGTAAGACGTTGCAAGCGCATCTCAAGAATTGCTTTTGTTTGCACTTCGCTGAAATAGCATTGCCCGTCTTCGCTTAGACTTGCTTGATCATCCACAAGCTTTATCAAGCTTAGTATATCTCCGGCATTCCAGCCTCTAGACATCAGCTGCTCTTTCGCGTCTAAAGGATCCTTTGCTGCTCTGATTATCCTGATAACCTCATCGATATTGCTCACCGCGATGCGGAGGCCCAAAAGAACGTGAGCCCTGTCACGAGCTTTGTTCAGCAGGTAAATTGTACGTTTTGTGGTGACTTCTTCGCGGAAATCCACGAAAGCTGCAAGCACCTCTTTAAGATTCATTACTTTGGGCAATCCGCCATCAAGCGCTAGCATTATTACGCCAAAGCTTGTCTGAAGCATAGTGTAGCTGTAAAGCTGGTTTAATATAACCTCTCCAACAGCATCTCTCTTGACCTCAATAACGACCCTAACACCGGCTTTGTTTGATTCATCCCTAAGGTCGCTGATACCCTCTATTTTCTTCTCACGAACCAGATCCGCGATCTTTTCAACCAGCTTCGCCTTATTCACCATGTAAGGAACTTCGGTGATAACGATTTGCTCTCTGTTGTTTGCCAAATCCTCTATATGAGCTTTGCCTCGAATAAGAATAGATCCACGGCCAGTATTATAGGCTGACCTAATTCCGCCCTTTCCAAGGATCATTGCACCTGTTGGAAAATCAGGACCAAGGACTATGCCAGACAGCTCGTCTATGGTAATTTCTGTATTGTCAATATAAGCGCAGCAAGCGTCAATAACTTCGCCCAAGTTATGCGGAGGAATATTGGTTGCCATACCAACTGCGATACCGCCAGTACCGTTGACAAGCAGGTTAGGAAACATTGCAGGCAGGACTACTGGCTCATGTTCAGATCCATCATAGTTCGGTTGGAATTTTACAGTTTCCTTGTCGATATCTTCGAGTAAGGTATGTGCTACTTTTGCAAGCCTTGACTCGGTATAACGCATAGCAGCAGGAGAATCACCGTCCATAGAGCCAAAGTTACCCTGGCCATCGATTAATGGAACTCTTAGAGAAAAATCCTGAGCCATTCTAACCAAAGAGTCATAGACAGCACCTTCACCATGTGGGTGATATTTACCTATCACATCCCCGACTACCCTTGCAGATTTACGATGCTGTTTTCCAGCATGATAACCAGACTCGTGCATAGCGTATAAAATGCGTCTATGAACCGGCTTAAGGCCGTCACGCACATCTGGAATCGCCCTACTTACGATTACGCTCATAGCATAATCCAAGTAAGATCTTTTCATCTCATCTTCAATATTGATAGGTATCAGTTCGTTACGAATATCTTCGGACACTTTGAGTCTGCTCTTTATATTTGTTTTTAGGCCAAGAGATTAGCGGAAAACTTGGGAGATTGCAAGCAATACCGCCTCTCAAATTAATCCTACATTAGTATTGTGTATTGGTTGACTTGCTGAGAGTTATAAGCTATTAATATATGGTCACTTAAAATACAAAAATGGATACATGGCAAAGGAAGAATTAATAGAGTTTAAAGGAGTTGTAATGGAACTATTGCCCAATGCAACATTCAGAGTAGAGTTGGAAAATGGTCACAAGATCATCGCCCATACCTCAGGCAAGATGCGCAAGAATCGTATACGTATTCTTGTTAGAGACACTGTCACAGTTGAAATGACACCATATGATCTGACTAAGGGTCGGGTTATTCATCGGGAAAAATAAATCTTCGATATCATTCTAGCTTTCGCTAGAATGATATCTTTTACCTAAGCCTTAGATAGATATTCTCTCAAGCCATTTTTTGCTAGATGAGCTGGTTTTATCATCTTCCATAATAGCATTAAAAATTTCATCTCTTAGATTCTGCGCATTTCCACACATTTCATCCATCAATTCATTCCATAAGGCTTCTGCTTTATTAGAATTGCTTGATGACATATCTAATATATTTCTAATACGTCCTCTGTAATAATGATCTATTGCCTCGTCCATCCAGATAACAATTTGAGGATCCATAGCATGTACCCCATCTGCTTTTCCGGTCTTGAAGCCTTTTTCCCAAAGTGCACGGCGAAGATTTGCATGTTCTTTTCCATATAAAGTACATACCCAATCCATGAGTTCTTTTGCTATTTTTGCGCCAAGATTACTTCTAGGATCTTTATCCAAATTTCTACTTGTTTCTGCAACTAAATCAACCCATTTCTGGCTAAAATCCTTCTTGCCTTCTTCGGTAAATCTGGTTTTTAAACCATCTTGAAATTTTGCATATTCTTTTAGTTCTTCATGGGTGAGCACCTTGCCTTCCCATGTGTTTTCTAGTGCTTGTGTCATACGATATACCTCTATTGATTTTATAATGTTGTTTAAAGCAATAGACTTATCTGGACCACATTCAGAAATAATATTTTTAAGCATTTGGCTCGCTTCAAACAAATTTTTAGATTTTTCCTCTAAAAATTGAGCTTGAGCTTCAAAATTTTCTAAGGTTTCTATATTACTAGAAAGCAAAGAAGTAATTTTTGAAAGCTGGAATCCAAAGAACTTCAAAGCAATAATCTGCTGTAGTTTCAATAAATCCTTTTCAGAGTATAAACGATAGCCAGAGTTAAGCCTTATCGACGGTTTCACTAAACCAATATGGTCATAATAATGCAAAGTTTGCACCGATACGCCTGTTAGTTTACTGAGGTCTTTAACATACCAATTAGCCATATTTTTACTCCTTGTTTTAGAGGGTAATCTATATAGTAACTATAGGGTCAAGAGGTTTTTTTATAAAAATAAAAAATATCGAACATGCTGGATTAGTCTGTATGCTCAGCGTCACCTAATGCAACTACGTTAGTATGTGGCACCTCCCAGGCTGATAACATATCCTTAACTAAACCTAATGAAGCAGCATCGGTTGATGCAGAGTCTTCAGGAGCCTGAGTTTCAACAAACTTAAGTAATATAGTCCTTGCATATTCGTTTATTAATTTAATCATTTCTGGAGGTATAAAATTTACACCTCTTTGAGAGATACCAAATAAATTCTTATTTTCATTTGGAATGGCACCCTCCATTGCACAGGATAAAGCTCTGCCGTATAAATGAATTATAAAACATCGCAATAGTGTTTCTCCGGCATCAGTATATGCTCCTGATCTCAGATATTGCACCACTTTAGGAAATTCCCATACTCCAGAATGATTTGTACCAAGTTCTGGGTCGTAAAAAGCTCTGTATAATGAGTCTCCAGTAATATCAGTCCAAGCTTTTTGAGCTTCATGATTCAATGTAACGGCCATGCTTAAATCTTTATCGATAATATCATCTGTAATTTTCGATTTAGCTATGCATTTACCAAGCCAACTGCCAGTAATATTCATAGCAAAAAAATATTTTGTCATCTCATTATCAAAAACTACGGATTGGTTATGACCAGATATGATTTTGAAATACTCTCTTCCCATTGACCCTAGAATAGAACCAGGCTTTGCTCCAACGCATACTGGAGAGTATTTAGCAACCTGGTTTCCAGGGCGCATAACGACGTCTGGAAGCACTCCTTCATTAACTGCTACAAATTCCCTATCAGGATTTACCTCTATAGCAAATCCTCCCATGTCACAATCCAATTTGAAGTTATGTAGCGAATCTCCTTTGTATTCTAAAACATATGGGGTCATAAAATCAGCCACTACGGAAAAAAGCTTTTTTTCTATAAGAGTAATAATGAATTTTACAGTAGTTGGATTTTGCCCAAAAAATCTAGCAACATCCTCTGTTTCACTATCATATTGACCAGCGGCAACTTCTTCTATAAACCTCAATTTAATCATCTCAGGA
>JAYUHP010000081.1:0-1851 GCA_043766875.1 Rickettsiaceae bacterium | reverse complement strand
CTTCCTAGCAGCTATGCTGACCTTAGTTTGACTGGCTTCCGCATGGAGTTGGTTGGTAAAAGATACTATGTTTTTTACCTTATAATTACTGGAACATGCAGATAAAAATAATATGGGTAATAGGATGTAAGTTTTTTTCATAACTGTCTCTAATTCTTGATTTTTAGGTTAGATAATAGGGCTTTTGCCTCTTCCTTTACTGTAGTGGCCAGATTCTTGTTGGATATAAGATTTTCCAAAATAGCAGCTGACTTTTCTGGCGCTTTTTTGCTATAAAATATGGCATTTAAGAGGCTGACAGACCCATAAAAAGGCGTATCTTCCTTAAATGAGTCAAAATATTTGTTCATTTTATCTGAATCATCATCAGATAAATCCTTACTTTCTACCATAATGCTAAGCCACATTAACTTGGCATAAGCAACTGTCAAGGGAGCATATCCCTTGCCGTCAGCTATATCTTCAATTCTAGCCATGGCAGAATCAATATTATTGGAGGAAATATTAATCGCAATCAACTGTAATGCGGCAAGATCCTTCGCATTATTCTCAGCATTTTTGATCACATAATCCAGCCCCTCAACAGCAAGTTGCGGCTCGGTATTCAGATTCTCCAATGACTTGATCAGCGTATCACCAATTTCAGTATTATGCTTCTGCGCTCTGGATCCCCTCCAGTCGCTTATGATCATGCTAAGTACTATCAATATTGTCACCACACCAATTATTGGCAAGGCCTTCTTGAAATAGATCATCTTGCGCTCATCATTCTTATCGCTTAGCACTTCATCAAGAATATCAGTCATTTTTACTCCATGTTTTTATCATATTAATCGTCACCCCGGAATTTTGTGAAACAAAATATCCGGGGCCCATAACCTTACCATTTGAGATAATACTCAGCTGTTGTGGTTATAGATCCCGGATAATTGCTACGCAATTTCCGGGATGACGGGCCTTTGTTATTTACAGCCAAACTTACTCTTAGCTGCCTTAGCCCTCTGGACTGAAGAAACTGGGCGCTGCTTAAATTCGGATTCTAACTTAGCAAGTATGCTACACGCATCTTTAGTCTTCTTAATTTCTCCTAGGGAAAGAGCTAGCTTCAGCAAAGAATCCGCCGCTTTGGCCGATTTTGGAGCTTGTTTATAGCATTTCAAATAATGCACTGCTGCCTTTTCGAACTCACCTCTCCTGTAGAAACTTTCTGCATACCAAAAATATGCGTTGTTAACAAGTGTGCTGCTAGGATATTTTTGCATAAAATCTACAAATAAATTCTCTGCATCAGTAAAACGGGATTCCTTCAAAGCAGCTAGAGCTGAGTCATAATCCCTCTTCTCATTGCCATTCTCACTAAGCGGCGCGGGAGCTTCTGACGCAACATGCTCTATCTTTTCTGTAACCGCCACAGCCGCTGGTGCTTCTGCACTAGCATGTGAAGCAGGAGCTGAAGCATTACCATGCTGCAGTTCTTTAACAGCATGTTCTAGAACCTCAACCCTACCTGTCAAATTTTGCAAATCCGTCTCACATGTTGAAAGCCTGGACAATTCATCATTAGGAGCTGCAACTTCTACATCCCCAGGACGCACAACTATTCCGTCCTCTGCTTGCGCATAGGCTATGTTACAAAGCAGTACAATAATTATTTTTAGCATTTTCATTTATGTTCACTCCTCATGACGGCTAATGCCAGGTAATATATCACATTGCGCGCAGGTTGAATAGAGGCTGTTTAAAATTAATGCTCGTCATCCCTGTATAAGTTCGCTAAATCGGTTCCAGATTTTACGTAATAATTTGTGGATATGTGGATAATTTCTTCGAAGTTACCCACATACCCACAAA
>JAYUHP010000080.1:0-1851 GCA_043766875.1 Rickettsiaceae bacterium | reverse complement strand
AAGTAAAGCAAAGTAATTACCATTTCCATCGTCATAGATAGAATCAGTAAATAATCTTATATTTCCGTAATGGCCCATTATTTTTAATTCAATCAGATTATCAAATGCTTTTGCGCCGCTTTGGTCATGTGCTCTAGCCATTCTAGCCTGATCCAATGCATTGCAGAAAGCCTTCTTCTCTAATGGCTCTAAGCTAGCTAGCAAACTATTTTCTATTCCAATATAATAGTGAGGTACTCCACCTAACTTATGGGCAGAGTCATTATCATCAGCTCTGTGAGAATATTTATCTGGACCGATATCCCATTCTAACCTGCCTGTATATACGACTTCAGTATTAGCAAATTTTTGCTCATATTTTTTGTATCTAAAATAGGACTCAGCCAATTGAGCTGGTAGTAAATCTTTATCAAGCTGACCCGTATCTACCATTGAGACAAAATGAGCTATATGTTCAGGCAATTTATGCAATATTGGAGCCGCGCTAGGCTCTACTGCTGCTGCCGCTTCTTCCTGAAGGTTATCAACCTCTGCCAGTTGTTTTAATGAGGCATCTTCTTTTGCCTTACTAGTATCTTTTACTTCAAGTATTTGCTCTTGTGGTACAGGCTCAGATTTCTTTGATATTGTACTTAAGAAAATCTCATAGATAGCTCGCTCATCAAGATCCAGATATTTTATATATTGAGCTGCTTGGCCGTATTCTCCTTTATTCGCATGATTTATGAATTTGATGTAATTTGTACTGCTCACCATTCTTTGAATGAGGGTAGTAGTTTCAGGCAAACTGTCGTAATAATTATTCAGCTTTGCAATGGTTTGGGTAGCCTGGTCTGTCAGCCCGTTGTTTTCATATACTAAAAATTCTGTATATAATAGAGCTACGTCAAAATGACTAGAGCTCATTATATCAAGATGCGATTCATGTGCTATATTCAAAAGCTCTAACGCGGCTTCATCGGCGCCAATTCTATATAAACTCAGTAATGCCTTGGATAAAATGGATTGAGCATCTAATGGATAATCCATTAAATGCTTTAGACATACGTCTCTTAATATTCCTGTCTGCATGTTCCATCCAAGCTCTATCAGTTGAATCTCATAAACAAAAGAATCATATACATTGTGTTGATCATGTGATTGAATCTGCCTAAACTCCGCAAATTCTGGGTTTTGCAATTGCATCATAAGCTCGGCGGGATTATCGGTAAAAGCATGTAGTTTGAGGGCTGTTTTTAAATTACCTTCTGGTATTTTTTTTAATTCGAATGCAAGGCTCACTACGTTACCTATCTGTCTATAAATAAAATATTTTTTTAATATCACATCTATATCTCCGGGGAGGTATTTTTCTGCCTCATTAAAGTATTTTATTGCCTCGGAGAAATTGGTGTTTTGCTTAGAGATAGCTAAATTAAAGTAGAATGGACCTTTGGTTTTATTATCAAGATTTTGTGACTTAGAAACAACCTTAAGGCTCTTATCCAGGAAATCATCTCTAGTTTGTCCTCTATCTCTATAATAAGAATATGCATTACTGTATGTCCGCACCAATTCATCATCTTTACCTAACTCTATATATCCTTTCTCTAAAAACTCAAAGAGGTTGGCGATAGGTTCGGGTAGCTCTAGTAAAATACTAGAGATATTCAATAAATACATTAGAGATAATTCTTTCTGAAATAGTAAAGTTTGATGCTTCTGCTCTATCTCTTGTATTTCTCGGCCAATTTGTATAGATTCCAGAATAAGTAGTTTTTTGAGAAAGGATATATAGAGTTAGGTAAAGATGATGAATTGGTGCGGACATACAGTAATGCATATTCTTATTATAGAGATAGAGGACAAACT
>JAYUHP010000079.1:0-1855 GCA_043766875.1 Rickettsiaceae bacterium | reverse complement strand
ATTTTATACTTTGGATAAACTCCCAATATCCTACACCATAGAGCATCCTATATTCTCTATACCTTTTGAGGCACTTGTCTATGCACTCAAAGACACCGAACTTCTGGAGCAAAAGTTTATTGAGGATACTCCAGATGGGTTAGCTACGGAGAATTATTCCTTAGCCTTTATTGCTTCATTAGCTGAACAGGCTAGAAACAGTAAAGCATACAAAGAACCAGCATTCCAGCTTTACACTGCTAAGAAGCTGATCTTTCTGGCGTTCTTCAACTCCGTACAATATAAGATTAAGAATAGGCGGGGAGAAACTGTAGAAACGCTTAAGCTATTGGAAGTGGAACAAGGCTGTTACTGCAAAATCTCGCCCCGCGTTTTGTATGCTAACTACGCAAGAGCAATAGAATTGTTTACTTGGGCCAGTAACTTCACCCCATCTATTGCAGTAGAGAAACTGCCCCGATACAAAATCAATACATCCAACGAACGGATGGATAACCTGAAGGATTACTTAGACTTACTTCAGTCTGAGCGAGAATCTTCAAGGCATATTCACTCAGTTGGTGAAAGCGTTATGCTTGATAAGCTTGAGAGACTCATATCTATTCTCTCAATCAATCGTAATGCACAAAGACAATTGCCTTGGGAAGGGAGGAATAAGATTGTCGCAAAATGGGCGCTTATGCAAACAGGCGCATCACAAGATATATATGAATTCTGGTTTGCTCTACTATCTAAACAGCCGGAAGTATATCATCTTGCCGGAGTAATGCTTGATGGTAAGCGCATTGCTGTAAGAATAGCTGACCTTAAAGAATTGCAAGGTTGGATGCTTGAGCATCTAGTTACGGACACAGAAGATGGCTCATACTATTATGATTCAATGAAGATGACATTGGACATTATAGATCATGCTATCCAATACTTCTATATCAATGATGCTCAGTTTCAGATTATTGACGAAACAGGTAGAGTGCAAGTAGGCGCATCGAGTAAAGACATTGCCGTATTTGCCAAGAATAACATGGATACAGGCTTAGTAGAGCCGCAGCAAAAAGACTTCAGCTCATCGGTGTTATACAAGGTGGCACTAGCTAAGTGGCGCATTGAGATGAGGAAAGTAATGACTGAGCAAGCAGCGCCTCAAACAGTTGAAACAAATCAAGCAACTCCTACTAACTCTACTGGGAAGAAAAATGAAATTTCCTTCGATATCCTTTAAAGATTGTCTAGCATTCATGGCTGATCTTGTTCTTTGCTCCATTGTTGTTACTCTTGTTCTTCTAATAATGGCTTGGCTAGATGGAGGATACATGTCATGAGTAAACTTATAGAGTTATCCAATGAGCAGGTAGCTATATTGAAAGATGTAGCTAAAGCGAGTAAGTCTACACTAATAGCGCTTGCATATCAATTGGCGCAGAAATTGGCGCAGAAAATGCCTACTTGTGGTAATTGTGGGCGCGCAGATCATGTAGTTACCAGAGATAGATATTACTTCTGCAACTATTGCTATACAGGTAAATTATTTTTGAAAAATACAAAATGACTCCTCACCTTCTAGCACGTATTGAAGCAGCAAAGAAAAGAGTAGCAGAGTTACAAGCAGCGAAAGCGCTTAATAATTCCCCTACTCTTACCACAATTGCTGCTGTTCTTGGCGCAAATTCTTCCATTACTACTACCCCTATTCCCACCGAGAAGGTCGGCTTAACTCGGGAAGAGTATTGGACAAAGAAACTCGGCTTCAATCCTTTTATTCTTGATAGTCTTATCTTGAATAAAGAACAGTGTGATGCTGTTGAATGGTTTGGTCTCGAAGGTAAGTCTGGCTGCTTAATTGGCCCGGCAGGTACAG
>JAYUHP010000078.1:0-5077 GCA_043766875.1 Rickettsiaceae bacterium | reverse complement strand
GAAAAATATCCGGGACCCACCCTACGCTAAAGCTTCGGGCGGCAGGCCAGAAGCTTATAGCGTATTAGTGTCTACCGAAGCCTTGGCGTAGGTAGACTGTCTCAACTATCGTGGTTATAGATCCCGGATAATTGCTATGCAATTTCCGGGATGACGCGTTTTTTAATTAGGACCATGCCATGCTAATACAAACGCTCAAACTACACAACTACCGTAACTTTGATGCGTTTGATATTAATTTTGACCCAGGCATAACATTGATTGTGGGAGATAACGGAGCGGGGAAAACTAACCTCTTAGAGGCTATTTCTCTGCTTACTCCTGGCAAGGGCCTGCGAAGTGCAACCCCAGAAGAAATTTGCCAATATAGTAAGGAACATTGGGCTGTAAATGCTGTAGCTGAGACAAAGATGGGAATGGCTCACCTAAGCATTGAATATTCAAAAGAACATCCTCGCAAGGCTATCAAATTCAATGATGGCAAAATCACCAATAGCGAGCTTTCCAATTTTACAAAGATCATGTGGCTTACTCCGCAAATGGATGGAATATTTTTGGGCAAGCCTGGAGATAGAAGAAAATTTCTGGACAGAATGGTCTATATTCATTTTCCCAATCACGCTTCTGTTGTAAGCAAATATGAACATTGCCAGAAAGAGCGCATGAAGCTGCTCGAAACCAGCCCGAATGACAACACTTGGCTAAGTATCATAGAGAGAGATATGGCTATCTTAGCTGTGAGTCTTACAGAAAATAGGCTCCAAGCAATAGAGAAATTAAACAAGAATATAAGAGAGGTAGAATCAGTATTTCCCAAAGCCCATCTTGAGCTTGAAAGTGATATTATAGATTTTTTAAACCGCGAAAACCCAGCGGAGGCAATATCGGAGCAGTTTTCTATGAATCGCCGGCACGATGAGGTAAGTGGCAAGACCAATTTTGGCCCTCATAGGGGGAACTTAAAAACCTTTTACGCATCATCTCAAACCCCAGCCGAACATTGCTCAACAGGCCAGCAGAAGGCTTTGTTGATCAACATCATCATCGCGCAGCAGCTTGCAACTCCCGTGCCTCCAATATTGCTTTTGGATGAAATATTTGTACATTTAGATGAGACGCGCAAAGAAGCTTTGGGAGAATTTCTTGTCCATAACAAAGCTCAGTGTTTGATCACTTCAACTGACAAAGACTTAGGAAAATATCTTCGAAATCCTAGGGTTGTGGAGATGGAGTAGCGCCAAATCGACAAATGTCATTTTAGCGCTACTGATATACTACCCATCTTTATAGACGTTAATATCACGGTTTCAGATAAAAATAAAATATTCGCGTAGCGCCAAATTGACAAATGTCATTTTAGCGCTATACTAATAACTAGATTACTAATACTCGTATAATGGTAGAAAATGGATAAATTCATAGGACGCAAGGAAGAACTAAAGCTACTAAAAGGGTTATTTAGAAAAAACTCTGCTAGTCTTGTCGTAATATATGGTCGCAGACGCGTAGGAAAAAGCCGCTTAATCGAGGAATTTGGCCGTGGATCTAAAACATATAGTTTTGCTGGGCTCGCTCCTGAATTGCACACAACTACTCAGAGCCAATTAGATGAATTTGCGAAGCAGATGTACGGGCAGTTTGGAGGTTGTGTAGATACTTTTAAAGACTGGGGAGATGCATTCAGCAAGCTGGCTACACAAACCCAAAATGAGCGCTCTATAATTCTGTTAGATGAGATAACATGGCTTGGAAACTGCGATCCAGACTTCCTTGGCAAGCTCAAACATGCTTGGGATACAGCCTTCAAAAAAAATCCTCAGCTTATCTTGGTGATATGTGGCTCTGTATCCAGCTGGATTAATACGAATATACTTAGCAATACAGGCTTTTATGGACGTATTTCTCTTAAATTGCATATAAGAGAACTGCCTATGGAAGATTGCAATGAATTTTGGGAAGACACCAATATATCTCCGTACGAAAAACTTAAAATACTTGCCGTCACAGGAGGCATACCCAAATATCTCGAAGAAATCAGACCTGAGCTTTCTGCTGAAGAAAATATAAAACAGCTATGTTTCCTGGAATCGGGGATGCTCTTTAGCGATTTTAATTACATTTTTCTAGCCCTATTACAAAGAGACAGCGCTTATTACGCAAAAATCATATCACTGCTTGATGAAAGCAGCTTAGAACAAAATACTCTTACAAAGCTCATGAACATAGAAAGTGGGGGCTTCCTATCATCATATCTTCAAGAGCTTGTAATATCTGGATTTATTGAGCGAGATTATAGCTGGAACATCAAAACTGGAGAAGTGTCTAGGCTTAGCAAATATAGATTGACTGATAATTACCTACGCTTTTACACAAGATATATTCAGCCTAATATCCATAAAATACACAATGGCCAGTTTCAAAATTGCTCTCTAAGCTCTCTTGCTGGATACTCGTCACTAATGGGGCTACAGGTTGAAAATCTTGTGTTAAATAATAGAAATAGCATTAAGAAGCAAATAGGGATCTATCCTGATGAAGTTATTTTTGATAATCCCTATTTTCAACGAGCCACCACACGCCACAAAGGATGCCAGATAGATTATATGATTCAAACCAAGTTTGGTAATTTATATGTTTGTGAAATAAAATTCAGCCGTAATATCATTAGAAAAGACATTATAGACGAGGTACAAGAAAAAATCAGCAGACTTTCAGCACCTAAGAATTTTTCTATAAGGCCTGTATTAATACATGCTTCTGAAGTACATGACGAAGTGCTGGACAGCAATTATTTCGCCAAAATCGTGGATTTGACGGATAGTCTAAAAAATTAATAGAAATTATACGGATCTCTCATTTTTATTATCTACGAATTGTAGATGTTTTATTAGCATTGCCTCCGAGTTGTGTCTTCGGAGCAGATTGGCCAGGTACTGGCGTACCACCAGCAGCAAGCATGCCTTTCCCTGCCTGAGCAACAGCTGCCATAGCATCAGCAGGTAACCTCGCCTCATCAGGATCCTTAAGAACTTTTGGAGCCTGACGCAATTGAGCTCTGTTTTCAGCAATTATTAAATCTGCAGCTACTTCTGCATTCATTTGTGCTTCTGTGAGAACTCTTGGGGTAGAAGCACGAGCCTTAGTAGGCTGTAAAGTAGATTCATGCTGGGTAACTTTAGCTTCAGGAAGCTCTTTAATACTTAAAGTAAATTTAACAGCATCCTTCACGCTAGAAAATGGTGGGACTGTCCGTCCTTTGCCTTCTAATCCTACTCCTTGTACTGCTTCTATACGGTACATTGCAAGTAACTCAGGAGCATTAGTCAAAGATTCTTCTAAGCGCTTAGGACTTATTGAGTGCCTATTCTCATATAAAAATTTTACCGCCAATTTATTAAGTTTCTCATCCGGCATCTGAGGATGGCCTACTACTAACAATTCAGCTTTCAATGTCATCATACCTTCAAATGAGCCTTTCTTAAAAGCATCTAATGTTGCTTCCTTATTCACTTCTTCCTTAGCCATTTACTAACCTCATTGTTAAATATATATCTTAATAATAAATTAAAGCGTTAAGTAATGGAAGATTCGATATGAAGTATATTAAGATTTTAATATATTGATGGATTAATTTGTCACATTCAATATGTGAGCTAGTAGAAATTATACGGATCTATATCCACCTTTATGCTTTGCAGTAATTTTGGATCCAGCCTGCCCATAGCATGAGCGATATATTGCTGGATGTTCTGCTTGCGGTCGGCAACTATAAGTATTCTGTATCTATATTTACTTTTTACTCTGGAAAGCATTGCAGGCACTGGACCAAGGATAGTAAAGTGATCTGATTTTGGAAGCAAATTTATTATATTTTGCGATAATTTTTTAACTTTTAGTTCATCTTTATCTGATATAATTAAAGCAGCAGCTCTTGTGATAGGGGGCATTTGCCCTGCTTTTCTACTCTCCAACTCTACCGACATAAAACCCTTAAAATCATGCTCTTGCAGCAATTTCACGAAATTACTATCCGGTGCAAAGGTCTGGAGGTAAATATTGCCCTGAAGATTCTCCCTCCCTGCTCTTCCGCCCACCTGATAAAGTAACTGAAACGTCCTCTCAGCGCTGCGCAAATCACCTCCCCCAAGCCCAATATCAGTGTCTATAACTCCAACCGTCGTAAGCTTCGGAAAATGGTAGCCTTTCGTAATTATCTGCGTGCCGATAATAATATTCACCTCACCATTCATGATGCTCGCTATAATATCTGCCGATTTCTTCGGCGTGCTCATCTCATCCCTAGTCATAAGCTGAATTTTAGCCTCTGGGAAATATAGCTGCACCTCCTCGTAAATCCGCTCCACGCCAGGACCACAAGCCACCATAGATCCTTCGGATTTACATTCGGGGCAATGATCTATCGGCTTTGTGTGATATCCGCAATGATGGCAAACCAATTTGCCTGAAGATTTATGAAGCACCAAAGAGGAAGAACAAGCGCTGCACTGAACCTTATAGCCGCAAATATTGCAGAGCAGCAGCGGCGCATAGCCCTTCCGATTCAAAAACAGCAGCACCTGCTCGCCTTTAATCAATGTATGTCTGATTGCATCTATTAACTTAGCAGAAATCCATTTGTCCTTTTGAGTGGCCTTCCTCATATCGATAGGGATTACATTTGGAAGCACCGCCTCTCCAAAACGCGAAGTCAACGGAACCTCCGTATATTTCTCCATCTCAATATTGTAGAAACTCTCAAGCGAAGGAGTAGCCGAGCCCAGCACCACTGGTATGTTGGACAGATGGCCTTTGAGCACGGCCATATCCCTAGCATTATACAGGATATTATCATCCTGCTTATATGAATGGTCATGCTCCTCGTCAACTATGATAACGCCAAGGTCCCTGTATGGCAGGAACAAAGCGCTTCTGGCCCCTATCACGATCTTGATATCACCAGTTATAATCCCGCGCAAAATAGCACGTTTTTTCACCGGGGTAATAGAAGCATTCCATACCACGGCAGAAGTCTTGAAGCGCTCCTCGAATCTTTGCATGATCTGTTTGCTTAAGGCAA
>JAYUHP010000077.1:0-1860 GCA_043766875.1 Rickettsiaceae bacterium | reverse complement strand
AAAAACTGAATTCAGATCAGCCTCAGAAAAGTTATCTTCTTGCATTACTGCATTTTGCAGGTTCGTGTTGTGAAATTTAGATTTAGAAAAATTGACTCGTATGAATTGGCTATTGCTTAGATCTATATTGGAGAAATCAACGTCTGATAAGTCGTCTCCAACTATTTTGATATTACGCAGATCTGTGCCGAATTCTTTTTTAATATCAATGAGCCCAGAAGTAAAGGATGCCCTCTGAGTTGTAACATAGCCTGTAAGTCTTTGAGAAAGTGCTGCAGTGTCCTGCTCCTGACTATTACACCCGCTAAGCAAAAATATAATAGAAAGGAGAAGGATTTTAAGCATTTAGGACTTTTTTATTAGTCTGAGGATGGATACAAGCATTACGACCTTTACAATTCCTGATGGGATATATAATAAAAATCCCTTGTAAAAAGCTGCCTCTAAGCCTATAAAATTCGATAGCCATAAAACCCCAGGAATGTACAACATTGCTGAGCCTATAATACAATTATAGAGATTTGGTATATTAAATTTTTCCTTCATATAAGCCATGGAATATGCACATAGCATAAAGCCTAAGAGATATCCCCCGGTAGGGCCCATCATGTAAGGAATTCCGCTTCCGAATTTTATGAACATTGGCATTCCTAATGCACCACAAGATAGGTATGCCCCTACCGTAGATATCGCTTCTTTCCTAGTGTAGGTAAGGCCTATAAACATTATAAAAAGAGATTGTAATGTGATTGCTACAGGCTTAACGGGGATGGAAATCTGAGCGGCTGCAAATAATCCTGCCACGCCTAAAACAACCTTCATTACCGTTCGTACAGTAATAGTATTTTTAATAGTTAGAGTATTATGCATAATCGACTAACTCCTCATCCTCATATTCATCTAGCTTTTTACCATTAGCAGCATGAATATTCAAGAGTTTTAATTTTCTATGTAGAGCCGATCTCTCCATCCCAACAAAGGTTGAAGTCTTTGAAATATTATTATTAAATCTGCTCATTTGTGCAGATAAATATTGCCTCTCAAACACCTCACGCGCTTCACGTAGAGGCATAGACATCATGTCTAGGTTAGCTTCAGGCTTATATATAGTCACGCCACTATTTTGAATTTCTGGTGGAAGCATTTCTGACTTGATAGAAGTATTGCTAGATGTCACTCTGTTCATTATCAGAGTCCATTCAATGATATTACGTAGCTGACGGATATTACCAGGCCAGTTATATGCTTGCAGAGCAGCTATCGCATCTTCAGAAAATTCACGCTCTTTAAGGCCAAAAAACTTCGCGAGCTGCTTTACGAAAAAGCTAATAAGTTGAGGAATATCTTCTTTTCTGTCAGCAAGCGCAGGTACCTTCATAGGTATCACATTTAGCCTGTAAAATAGGTCTTGCCTAAATTTACCTAGTGATATTTCATTTTGTAAATTATGAGTGGTAGCTGATATAATCCGAACATCAAGCAGTACGGATTTATTTGTACCTGGCTTCTCGAATGTTTGATCTTGCAGAAATTTCAGCAATTGCTGCTGCACGCCCATAGGCAGGTCACCAACTTCATCAATATATAATGTACCACCGTTAGCTGCTTCCAAAACGCTTGTGCGTTTTATAAACATACCATGTACATCTTGTTTTTCTGGCTCGCCAAATAGCTCTTGTCTGATTCTCTCAACAGACATGCCAGTTGGTGTGAACACGATAAACGGTCCATTAGCGCGTGCGGATTTTTTATGTAGCAGGCGGGCAGTCAGTTCCTTGCCTGTACCAGGAGCGCCGTATAACATTACACGTCCTGAAGTTGGAGCAACTTTTTCTATTTCTGCTTTTAATTTTATTATTG
>JAYUHP010000076.1:0-1862 GCA_043766875.1 Rickettsiaceae bacterium | reverse complement strand
TTGGTATCTTCCACAGATAAAACGACAGCAAGCTTGTATTCCAAAAGGGCGGTAGGTGTGGGGAGGGCTTTAAGCTCTTCCAGCCAATTTTTTACAGATATTTTGGCAATAGGTCCACGATAGCCTTTTGTGAGATCATATTCTCTAATCCCATATTTCAGTGACTTATCAGCCTGTTCCTGGTACTTACTGTCCATAGAGGTAATAACAGTCAGACCGCCTGTATAAAACATATCCTGCCCGAAAAGCTCTATTATTTTTTCACGTACCACTTCCGCGTAATAATCGGCCGTAATAGTCTCGGATTTATCGCGCTTTACCAGTGTGATTGGCAATTTGATAGCCTCGGCAGCCTCTTCTTCTGAAATATATTTATCTTCCAGCATTCGTCCTATCACATAGTTACGGCGAGATAAAATACGCTCATAACGCTTGTCTGGATCGAAGGCAGAAGGGGCTTTGGGAAGAGATGCAATGAATGCTGATTCAGGCAAATTCAGCTCATCAACTGACTTGTTGAAATAGGTTTGAGCAGCAGCAGCTACGCCATATGCCCCTTTACCAAGATACATTTGGTTTAGGTATAGCTCTAGAATATGGTCTTTCGTAAAAGCTTTGGTCATCATATAGGCGAGGATTGCCTCTTTGACCTTACGAGCAATGGATTGTTCTGATGTAAGAAAGAAGTTCTTCACAACCTGCTGCGTGATTGTGGATGCGCCTTCCATGCGCTTATTTTGAAGTACTCTGAGAACATTGGCAAAAGCTGCTCTTATCACGCCAGGTATGTCTACCCCTGGGTGGGCATAGAAGTTCCTGTCTTCTGCTGCCAAGAAGGCTTCTATAAGGGATTTAGGGATAGTGGAAATTGGTACGAAAACGCGATGTTCTTTTGCATATTCCTCAACTAGCTTGCCGTCAGAGGAATAAATACGCGTTACAGCTGGTGGGTGGTATGTTTTGAGAGTGGAGTAATCAGGCAAATCGCTCGAATAGTAATATATTAGCCCAGCTGCAATAATGAGACCCATTAGTGCTCCAGCAGCGCCGATTTTAAGGATTATTTTTAAGAGTCTAAGCACCTATTATACTCATCATAATTGAATCTGCTGCTTTTCTGCTTCGTCTTTTTGTTACCTGAGAAAAATTTTTGCTTTTTAAAAAAGCACATAAGGAAGGCTATGCTAGCTTCTTTAAAAACCAAAAGATTTTCCTCATCTTCTCAAAAATACTTGCATAAAATTCAGCATTTCCAATCATGATGAGTATATGCCCTACGAAATGTCCCGTATATTATAACGTTTAGTAGGCGATTGTCCAATTGAATTTGGAACTGCTACAGACATTTTTATTGCAAAAAACCTAGTTTTATGTTACAATGCTTAACTACTATTAATAAGTAGGTTTGTTATGACGATGGAAGGAGATATAGCTCAAGCAACAGATGGGCTTTTGCCAATTGATACAGGATATGATTTGAGTGGTCTTGTAGAATATACAATGGAAGGGCAATATGCTTTTGGAGCTAGCAAAGGCATAACATCTTTTCCAGCTGTGGCGCATTACTATAATGAGGTTGGCGAAGAATGTCTCAGGTATATCATGGCAAAACATACTCCAGGACCTGTTCCTACAGCTGAGCAAAAAGGTGCACCAGTGTTTGAACTTATCAAAGCAGCTTTTGCGGAATATAAGCCGGATTTTGTAATTGCTGAGGGGTTCGATGGAAGTGGGGAAACTTGGTATAATGCTAACTATTCTTGTGATAATCCAGACTATGTAAACCAGGAAAATCCTGGTGAAGCTATGTATACTGTGCGTATGGCAAAGGAACATGGTGTTACATTTATGGGTTGTGAGCC
>JAYUHP010000075.1:0-5179 GCA_043766875.1 Rickettsiaceae bacterium | reverse complement strand
CCTGGAAGCCCTCCTGGGATCTTATCACCATGGTCATAAAATATCTCGGAACAGGGGCCACAAGGGCCTGTATCTCCCATAGACCAGAAATTATCATTGGTATTAATTCTGATGATTCTATCATCACCAAAGCCTGAGATCTTTTTCCAAAGGTTGATAGCTTCTTCATCCGTATGATAAACCGTGGCGTAAAGCTTGTTCTTTGGTATCTCAAATACATTAGTAAGAAGGTCCCATGCGTAGTAAATAGCCTTCTCCTTAAAATAATCCCCAAAAGAAAAATTCCCCAGCATTTCAAAGAAAGTATGATGCCGCGCAGTATAGCCCACATTGTCCAGATCATTATGCTTGCCCCCAGCACGAACCGACTTCTGGCTAGATGTAGCACGCTTGTAATCCCTATTCTCAAGCCCGGTAAATAGGTTCTTAAACTGCACCATCCCGGAGTTCACGAACATCAAGCTCGGATCATTGTGCGGGATCAACGAACTGGCAGCCACTCTCGTATGATCATTCTTGACGAAATAATCAAGAAATGTGCTTCTTACGTCATTTGTACTGTTTGTAGTCATATTTATATCCTGTAATTATCCGAAAATTGACTGATCTTCTTGTTTTGAAATCAGTTTTGATAATTCTCTAGAAAACACCTCAAAACTACTAACAACTTCTTCCAAAATTTCCTCGTCATAGATATCCATAGTCAAACTGCGCTTATCCAGGAAATCAAACCATGTTTCTGGATCATAGATTATGTTGTCCTGAGCTGCCTTTCTAAAAACATCTCTCGGAGATCCTGACTCTATACCACGCGTGGCTAAAACACGCTTCATAATTTTCCATGCCATCTCATATGAAAACTCAAAAGCTTGGACTGCTCCTGCTTTATTTTGATGAGTGGTTAAATTATTACGGAAATCTTCAAATATGGCTTGAGCCTTCTTTAGTTTTTCTAAATTTACTGTGTCTGACATTGGACCCTCCTTGCCGTAATTTCTACATAATTTATTGCTAAATTACAATATTAAACTAAATAAACCTCTTATTCTATAGGTGACTTGATTAGAATTCGTCGATATGTAACAATGTTTATATTGCCAACCAATCGGTATTAACGTGCTAGACCGCAATTTTCTTAGAATAGACATATTCCGTAGCGCTTTGGATCTCGAGATTAGCGAGAATCTTTCCGCATATCTGCTGTCCACTGTTTCTAATATGCTTGCACTCCATTATGCGGCAGATGCTGCGCTGCAAAAAACCCAGAAAAACACACATAACTACGCAGAAATGCTCGCTAAAAAGCTAGGACGATATATCAAACCCGAGGTAATACTTGATGAGAATTTCGGATCAGCGCTGAGCTTATTCGCTGCGGCAATTGCACCGGAGTCTCCTGATAAACCAAAGAATATAGGGATAGTAGCTGAAATAGCCAATTATGCCTGCTTTGAGGATGAAAATATCGCGGAAAACGAAAGGCAGGCTTTGTCTAAGCTGATCGAAGAAGCGCTGGAAGATCCGAATTCTGAATCGATTATTGACTTAATATCTTCAAGACCCGAGGTTGTAAGAGCATTGCTACGCAAGAAATCCAAGACAAAAGATATAATAAGCGATTTAGCTGGCATAGCCGCATCTTCCGGGAAGGCCTTCTCTATTGCGAGTGATTTGATGCAATTCTCAGGCCTTATTGCATGCGCTTTGCTCGTGTTCACTGCAAATATTGCTCTTGCTCAAACGATGGAAGCCATAGCTGCTGCAATAGTAGTGCCAATGTCAGTTGCAACGCTCAAATATGGATCAATGATTGGTGAGATTGTGGGAGAAAAAATGGCTCATTATGATGGGAATATTAGAGCTATAAAATCTCAATTCAAGCAGTTGGTAGTTGATTATCCGCCAGATAATGTGGTAAAAGCTCCTGAAGCCATAAAATCTCCGACCATGGAGGTTAGCAGCATCAATGTAGAAAATCTGGTTAAAGATATGACAACACATGTTTCTAGTAAGGAGGAGATAGAAAATTCCGCTAAGTTAGAAAAAGTAAGGCAAAAAGCCAAGACTATGGCGTTAGATGCTTTTTGATCCTAACATCCTCAAGCTTCATAGAGATTACGCATCCAAACATATGCATAAGAGCGATTTTCTATTTGAATTCGCAGCCCAAGATATATTAGACCACATAGAAACCCTGAAGCAAAATTTCAACTCTGTCATTGAGATAGACGGCCGCACAGAGCATTTGTCCAGGCTGCTTAAGATGAATATTACCAAAGGCAGCGATATAAGCGAATTTGCCGGCAAGTTCGATCTTGTGCTATCCTCCATGAACCTGCATTGGATCAATGATGTAAGAGGTTTTATAAAGCAGCTGCAGAATATTCTTGCACCCAAAGGCACGTTTATCGCAAATTTTATAGGAGATGGGTCATTTAGAAATCTAAAAAGGCTTTTGATAGATGTTGAGACAAAAGCCGGGCGCCCCCATGCTATGCATGTTATTCCTATGATATCGGCTGAAAATGCTTATAGATTGTTCCAAGAGGCAGGATTTGATTTTATCGTGTCTGATATACACAAGATTGAGCTTGAATATGACAGCCCAATAGGGCTCATGAAGGAGCTGAAAAATATGGGAGAGAATAATGCCTTATCTTCCGGAATCCACCCACTCCCTAGAGAGATTCTAAAGTGTCAAAATAAGTTCGAGGATCAGATTATTATGGTGAGTGTTGTGGCTAGTTATACACACGATTTCTCGCAATGACGATTTACAAATACCTCAAAATAGTCATCTTGCTAATACCATATACCCTCTCATCAATAAGGCTATAACGTTCAGGGTAGGTCAGTTTTTCGCGGCTACCGGTTTCAACCACAATAATAGCCGTTTCCTTTAGCCAGCCGTATTTATCAAGAGCCGATAAGGCTTTACTCGCCATATCCTGATCATATGGCGGGTCCATAAAAACTAGATCATATTGCTTCTTTGCCGTACTAAGCCTTGTGGCATCCTGCTTAACAAAATTTGTTTTATCCTCTATATTTTTCTTCATGGCAAAAATGGTAGCCAAGTCCAAGCTAGGCTGATCCACATCCACAAAAGTCACATGCTTTGCTCCGCGTGAAAGCGCTTCAAACCCTAGACTACAGGTTCCTGCAAATAGATCCAACACCTCTTTGTTATATATGATGCCTTCTGTCGCAAACTCACCTGAGGTCAAAATACTAAACATTGCCTCTTTGAATTTACCTGTAGAAGGGCGATATTTGGCACCCTTTAAAGTTGGGATAATATGTCCCTTTAGAAACCCTGATATTACTTTCATCTTTGTGGATCCGTATTTTGGGTATATAATATACAAAATTTAATTATATTATCCAGTGATGAATTATATAAAAAAGTCAATTTTACCAATATTTTTTGCAATGATACTGGGCTTAAGCATATTTTGCAGCTCAATGGTTTATTTGATGATGCCTGGTCCTTTGGAGGAAGAGAGCATTCTAATTATCAATCCTGGAACTCCTATAAAGCAGATCGCAAAGGAGCTTCACCAGCATAATATTATCTCCCATCCGATATATTTTACCATTATCGCCAAAATATATAACCAGGTTAAAGGGTCATTGAAGAGCGGCGAATATGACTTCACAAAGCGTATCACTCCATTGCAAGTGATACGAATCCTCAGCCAAGGCCAGTCTATAATCCGCAAGCTTATTGTGCCTGAAGGAACGACAGTTCACGAGGTGATAGGAATGTTGGAAGGAGAGCCAAGGCTGATTGGGGAGCTCCAGGAAAATATTACTGAGGGATTTTTAATGCCTTCGACATATTTCTATAGTTTTCGTGACCAGCGTAGTAAAATTTTATCTAATATGAAAAAATTAATGTCGGATAGCCTGGATGAGCTTATGCCACTGCTTGCTGCTGATTCTCCTATTAAAACGAGGCTGGACGTGCTTGCTCTGGCATCTATCGTAGAAAAAGAAGCCATGTTTGATGACGAAAAGCCGCATATCGCTGGGGTCTTTATAAATCGCCTAAAGCGTAAGATGAAACTGCAGGCAGATCCTACGGCGATTTATGCTATCACTGAAGGAAAGTCCAAGCTGGGAAGGCTTCCTACAAGAAACGACATGAAGATCAAATCACCATTTAATACATATTATGTACTGGGGCTACCACCTACCCCAATAGCCTGCCCGGGCAGAAAGTCCATCGAGGCTGTCATCAAGCCCATGATAACGAAAGATTTATATTTCGTAGTCGACGGTACAGGACGTCATAAATTCTCCTCAGATATGGAAGCGCATAACCAGAATATTGTGAATTATAGACAGCAACGGAAGAAGCTGGTGGTAATTACCCAACCCAATACATAATAAACGACAAAGAGAAAACTGAGATTACGGTGGTAATAGTGATAATGGAAGCCATAAGATCTGCGTCGCCTCCCAGTTGCTTGGAAAGAATATAGGCAGTGCTTGCACATGGAAGGCCGCTATATAATATTCCTATAGCCTTTGGCGTACCGGTTATCCCAAGGAAAGTCAGAACAACTGCTGTGACGATCGGAAGGAAACCTAATTTCACGGCGCCGGTAAATGCCATTCTATTCAGATATGTGCTATTGAAGTTGAATTTGAGGCCAGAGCCAACATTGATGAGCCCAATGGCAAGGGCTGAATCAGAAAGGCTTATGAGAGTTTTCTTGATACCAATATTCAGCTCGAAACCAGAATAATTAAATATAAACCCCGCAACGCTCGCGATAATCAGAGGGTTTGCGGTAAACTTCTGCAGAAAAACACTCATGGATTTAAGATGAGAATCATGGTTTTCTGCTCTTATATAAGTATTGAAAGCAAGAACTGATATTACATTGGTAAATACAATCATGTAGGCAGAGATTACAGCAACCACTGCAAGCCCAGCATCCCCATATAATGCGCCGCCCAAAGCAAAGAAGATGTAGCTATTATATCTGACGGAGCCCTGAAATACCGAAGTAAACTCAGAAGGATCCATCTCGTAATGTTTCTGATACCATATGAGAGCTCCAGACACTATTACTGTAGAGATAATCAGCCCCAAAACCAGCTCTATAAGATTATTTGAGCTAATATCAGCCGTGGAAATATAGTTAAACAGGACAGCAGGAAAAAGTAG
>JAYUHP010000074.1:0-5181 GCA_043766875.1 Rickettsiaceae bacterium | reverse complement strand
CAGGAAGAGTTTGATTTCCATCAAGATCAAATAGACGAGATTTATCCTCAGGAAAAGATGGGCAATAAGTTGTACAGTTTAAACATAGTTTATATTTTTTTCTGCAGACATCTTTTCCTATAAAAAAAGCAGCTATTATTGATGATAATATTAGAATATATACTAGCAAACGCTTCATAATCAACCTTTAAATGGTGGTGTAAAAATTCGGGGAAACTCTACCATAGCAACCTCGTATATACAAGATATTTCTTGTTGCATTAATTGAAGCCCAGCTCTATACTCACAGCCTTAATTTATTTGACCAAGACAAAAACATGGACTCAAAACTAACATTCTCAAGAATTATAAAAATTGTTTTACTAATTGCTACAGCTATCACAATATTTTGCGTTGTCAAAGCTCAATATAAGAAAAATCTTAAATATGCTGCAATGCGTGGCAAGGAAAATCAAACTGAAAACCTAGTCTTGGAAGGCTTAGTACATAAGTTAAAAATATATACAATATATGATCAAAACGGTCCAATAGAACTCAAGAGATATGGCAGTACAAATGATGGGGGTTACATTATTCCTGAAGTTGCCCTAAGTGCCGCTGACGTGCTACTAGGTTATGGTGTTGCTTATGATATTTCATTTGAAGAGAGATTTTCTGATATTTATAAAAAACCTTCATATGGTTTCGACTGTGGGATAGAGAGTATAAAAATAAAAAATAAGTTGTGCAATTTCGTTAGAGAATGCATTGCCAGTGATAGTTCTATCCAAGGCAATCAAACCTCCTCTCAAAAAGTTTCGACTTTTTCTGAACAAGTAGAGAGATTGGGATTAAAAGACAAAAAACTATTTATTAAAATGGACATTGAAGGATCAGAATATGATGCTTTTGAAGATATTTTTAAATATACACCTAACATTACAGGCATAGCTCTTGAACTGCATTTTGGAACAGCACAACAAGCTCTAAAAGCAAGCAATCTACTCTCACGTTTAAGTGAAAATTTTCTGTTAGTGCATGTTCATGCCAATAATTGTTGTTATAGCACATTTTCTACAAAATATTCAAAAGGTGACATAGCTAGAGTACTGGAGTTAACATTTATCAACAAAGCTCTTGTTACTAAATATGAGTTATCCAAGAATCAATCACATCCAACAGCGTTGGACAGCCCTAATTGCCCAAATGACAAGGACCCAGAATTTGGAATTTTTGCAGATTAAGTTGGTAAATGCTTTTCCCCCTTGCATCCCTTCCCAAACTCTGCTATATTGCTGGTAACATTTAGATAATACCTAAAGGTGGGCTTTGCCCGCCTTTTTTGTTAGGCAAAACCTAATTATGAGTACAGAGCAAAAAATACTGGAAATTATAGAAGCACCTCTGACTGGGATGGGTTATAACATCGTGCGTCTAAGGCTTCTTGCTAGCGGCGGAATTGCACCGAAGAAAATTCTTGAGATCCTCATAGAACGTCTAGACGAGGTTCACACCAGTATTGGTGATTGTAAGCAAGCAAGCTATCATATTTCTGCTTTGTTGGATGTCGAAGATGTGATAGAAGGTAGGTACAATCTTGAAGTATCTTCAGCAGGAGTCGAGAGACCGCTTGTAAAACTTGAAGATTTTGTCAAATACAGCGGATATGTAATCGAAGTTAAGTTACACAATGCTGTAGAGGCCTGTAAAAAATATCAAGGACATTTAATTGAGGTGTTGGAAAACAAAATTATATTAAAAACCAGTACAAATCCGAATTTGCAACTCGAATTTGCAAACATAAAAGATGCTAAATTAGTATTAACTGACGAATTATTTAAAAAAATAGTAAAATAAGGGTAATATAATGATAAATGTAGGAAATTCTGAGATTTTACAAATAGCTGATGCAGTAGCCAGGGAAAAGGGCATTGCAGCTTCTCTTGTAATCAACGCCATGGAGCAGGCAATTCAAGTAGCGGGCCGTAAAAAATATGGCCATGAACATAATATCAAAGCTGATATCAACAAAAAAACTGGGGAAATTAGGCTATATAGAGCGCTTGAGGTAGTAGAGACTCTAGAAAATACATTCACACAAATTTTGCTCAAAGATGCTTTAGAAAAAAATCCAGAAACCAAAGTAGGCGAAGAAATATTAGAACCACTACCTCCTATCGATTTAGGAAGGGTTGCGGCACAAACTGCAAAGCAGGTAATCGTTCAGAAAGTGAAAGATGCAGAGCGTGAGAAACAATATAACGAGTTTAAAAACAGGATCGGAGAAATTGTTACAGGCGTCGTGAAACGCGTGGAATTCGGCAATGTTATTATAGATCTAGCTCGCGCAGAGGCAATAATGAAGCGCGATGACTCAATTAAGAGTGAGATCTTCAAGGTCAATGATAGGATTAAAGCCTATGTCAAAGATGTATCTCGTGAAGCTAAAGGGCAGCAGATTTTCCTCTCTAGAGCTGATGATCAGATGGTCGTAAGACTATTCGAGCTTGAGGTACCTGAAGTTTACGAAGGTGGCATCAAGATCATGGCTGTAGCACGTGATCCTGGATCTAAAGCAAAAGTAGTTGTATTCGCTAATGACTCATCACTTGACCCTGTCGGTTCTTGTGTTGGTGTAAAAGGCTCGAGAATTAAAGCCATCACCAATGAGCTAGGCGGTGAAAAAATAGACGTGATTCCTTGGAGTAATGACTTGGGACAGCTCATTATCAATTCCTTAACACCTGCAGCAATCTCTAAGGTGATTATCGATGAAGATAAAAGAAGGGTGGAGATTATCGTTCCAGAGGACCAATTAAGCATCGCTATTGGTCGTAGAGGACAAAACGTAAGGCTTGCTTCAAGAATTACTGGTTGGAACATAGATGTTATGACAGAAGATCAAGAATCTCAACGTCGCTCAGATGAGTTCCATAGTACAACAGAGCTGCTTGTGAAAACCTTAGAAGTAGAGGAAGTAATGGCACAATTGCTTACAGCTGAAGGATTCAGCAGCGTTGAGCAAATTGCATCTACTGACCCAGCAACTCTTGCAAATATCGATGGTTTTGATGAGACACTCGCAACAACGCTTCAACAGCGCGCGGCAGATTATGTAGAGGCTAAAAATGCTGAGGTAATAGGTAAGCTAGAAAAATTAGGGGTAGAGCAAGAGTTGCTTGATGCGCTTACGCTCTCTGCTGAACAGTTCCTTAAATTAGCTGAATATGGCGTTAAAACACTGGAAGATTTGGGTGAAATTAGTGTAGCTGAGTTTAAGGCTCTTACACCTGATAGTGGCATGAATGATACTGACATAGGCAATATTATCAAAGCAGCGCGTAATGACGAGGAATGAGAAGGAATAATTATCCAGGCCATCCGCCTGGATAATACCTGTACGAAGTAAGTTAAGGAAAATAATAGAGTGAATTATGACAGACGATCAAGAAAATAAACCACAAAAGCTGACATTAAATACTTCTAAACTTTCTTTAGGTAAAAAGGTTGATGCTTCGGGCTTGCGTCAGAATTATGTTTCGCGCACAAATAATGTGACTGTAGAGGTCAAAAAGAGCAAATTGAACGTACCTATGCCTAGCAAGCAAGTTATAGATACGGCTACAGGACAATTGACTAATACTGAATTTAGCAAACGCTTAGACATTATACGTAGAGCTTCTGCTTCAGAAAAAGAAGCTCAAGAAGAGCAAGAAGATTTTGATACATCTGTTGTTGGTAGCCTGTCAGACTTTGGTATAGAAAAAACTGTCTTAGCACCAGAAGAAGAAACTAGCACAAATCCCCTTGATGTCATCAATAAAGGTGTTCCCAAAAAACACTCTGCATTCCGTGACGATGAGGATGAAGATGCAGAAGGCATAGCTGCCAAGAAGCTAAGCGATAGTAAGCTTGCTGCTATAAAGCCCAAAGTTGAAGAGCCGAAAAAGCTCAAAAAATCAGATATTTTTCATATGCTTGATGGTGATGAAGTGGATGTTCCACTCAGAACTCGTAGCCTTGCTTCTATAAAGCGTGCAAAGGCAAAAGAAAAACGCAAAATGCAGGAACAGCTGCCTCAGGAGAAAGTTTACAGGGAGATAATACTGCCAGAAACAATTACTGTATCTGACCTTGCAATGCGTATGACAGAGCGTGTGGCGGATGTAATCAGGGAGCTAATGAAGCTTGGCATCATTGCAACTGCAAACCAAGTAATTGATGCAGATACTGCGGAGCTAATCTCTGGTACTTTGGGTCATACTGTCAAAAGGGTGCAGGAATCTGACGTAGAAAATATCCTGCAAACAGAAGTGGATACAGAAGAAAATCTATCTCCTAGAGCTCCTGTCGTAACAGTTATGGGACATGTGGACCATGGTAAAACTTCACTTTTGGATGCTTTGAAATCCACAGATGTGGTCAGCGGAGAAGCTGGTGGTATTACGCAGCATATAGGTGCTTATAGAGTAACTCTGCCGGGTGGGCGAGCAATTACATTTATCGATACTCCTGGCCATGAAGCCTTTACAGAAATGCGTACGCGCGGTGCTAAGGTGACTGATATTGTGGTGCTAGTAGTCGCAGCTGATGATGGTATCAAGGCGCAAACTATTGAAGCTATTAACCATGCGAAAGCAGCTGGTGTGCCAATCGTGGTTGCGGTGAATAAAATGGATAAACCAGATGCTAGTGTTGATCGCGTTAAGAATGAGCTATTGCAACATGAATTAGTTTCCGAAGATTTAGGCGGTGATGTGATGGTGATACCAGTTTCAGCACTGAAGCATCAGAATCTAGACAAGCTGGAAGAAGCGATCCTGCTATTGGCGGACATGGCAGATTTGAAAGCCAATTACAAAGCTGCAGCTTCTGGCGCTGTAATTGAATCAAAAATAGACAAGGGCAAAGGCGTTATGTCTACCGTGCTTGTCCAGCGTGGAACCTTAAGGGTTGGAGATCTTGTAGTCGCAGGTGAAACATTCGGTCGCGTTAAGCGCATGTTAAATGACAAAGGTGTTGAAGTAACCGAAGTGATGCCTTCAGAGCCAGTAGAAATATTCGGGCTTGATAGCTCCCCGATGGCAGGTGACCAATTCGACGTAGTGCAGACAGAAAAACAAGCTCGTGATATCGCAGAATATAGGGCTCGTAAAACTAAAGAAAAGAGAGTATCTGTTGTACAAAGAGGCAGTTTAGAGG
>JAYUHP010000073.1:0-5223 GCA_043766875.1 Rickettsiaceae bacterium | reverse complement strand
CCAAATCTGCTGACGCTGTGAAAGAGCTGATTGGCGGGATAAAACTTTAGAGCTACACTCTTCTTGAAATTGTGTCCCAAGTGAGATATATTACTAATGTGTCCATAATAACTTGTAGGTAATTTTATGAGCAAGAGTGCATTTATCAGAGCTAGAGTAGAGCCGGATCTAAAAGAGGAAGCGGAGCAAATTTTGCTTGACATGGGGCTTTCTGTTACAGAGGCCTTGACCATTGTTTACAAGCATGTTGTGAAACAAAAAAAATTACCTGGTGTTATTATTCCCTTAAAAAAAGGTCTTAAGACATCTAAACAAAAGGAAGAAAAAATACCTGCGCCTAAACAACGTAAAATTGGTGGCATGAAGGGTAAACTATGGATTGCAGATGATTTTGATGATCCTCTACCGGAGGAGATCATGAGGTATTTTGAGTAATGTACCTTCTTGATACGCATATAGTTTTGTGGACGCTAGATGGAAGTATACAAAAGCGTAACAGAGATATTTACCACATCATAATTGATACAAGTAAAGTATGTTTTATCAGTGTTGTTTCGTATTGGGAAATAGTCATTAAGACCGCTTTAGGAAAACTTAAAACCCATCATAATTTTGAATATAAAATCCAAGAACTAGGTCTAGCCTGGCTTAATTTAGAATTGCCACATGTTGTGGCACTAGAAGGCATGCCTCATTATCATCGAGATCCATTTGATAGGGTATTAGTAGCGCAAGCAAAGGCAACAAAAATGAAACTCCTCAGTACAGATAGACAAATTACTCAATATCTTAACCACGAGACTTATCTAACATGACCACACCAAAAATTAATGTAGTAGATTTTTCAGAAGCCTTAAGTGAGCGCTATCTCGCTTATGCGCTCTCTACCATTATGTCAAGATCATTGCCGGATGTTAGAGATGGTTTGAAGCCCGTACATAGAAGGCTTTTATATGCGATGCTGCAGCTTAAGCTTGCCCCTGATGCTGCATATAAGAAATGCGCTAGAGTTGTTGGTGACGTAATTGGTAAATACCATCCTCATGGGGATGGGGCCGTATATGATACTTTGGTACGGCTTGCGCAGGATTTCTCGCTTCGCTATCCTCTCATAGATGGGCAGGGAAATTTTGGATCACTGGATGGCGATAATGCCGCAGCAATGCGTTATACAGAATCTCGCCTAACGGAGATTGCCCTTGCACTTATGGGTGATCTTGACAAAGAAACTGTAGATTTCCGTCTCACATATGATGACTCAGACCAAGAACCTACGCTCTTCCCAGCTGCATTCCCAAACTTACTTGCAAATGGCTCAGAAGGAATAGCAGTTGGCATGGCAACAACTATTCCTCCGCATAATCTACATGAATTATGCGACGCAATGCTTTACCAGATAGATCATCCAAATGTTGAAGTTGTCAAGCTATTGGAATTTGTACAGGGGCCTGATTTTCCAACCGGTGGGACCGTTATAAGCAATAAAGCAGCTCTGCTCCAGATGTATCAGACAGGCAAAGGCAGCGTCCGTTTAAGAGCAAGATGGAGCAAGGAAAATTTGAGCCATGGGACTTATCAAATAGTAATTACCGAGGTTCCTTACCAAGTACAGAAATCTAAGCTGATAGAGCATATTGCCGACCTATACAGAGAAAAGAAGCTCCCACTCGTAGATGGCATAAGAGACGAATCCGCTGAAGATATAAGAATCATAATAGAGCCTAAGAATCGCTCATGCGATGCTGAGATGATAATGGAATCTTTATTCAAGCAAACAGCGCTTGAAACTCGCATTCATACAAATATGAACGTGCTTTCTTCATCAGGCATACCACAGGTTATGAATCTCAAGAAAGTCCTAGAAGAATTCTTGAACCATAGGAAAAATATAGTTACAAGGCGGTCGAAATTTACCCTAGGAAAAATAAACCATAGGCTTGAAATACTTGAGGGGCTGAGAATTGCCTACCTAAATCTTGATGAAATAATCAAGATTATCCGTGAGGAAGATGAGCCAAAACCTATAATGATGCAGAAGTTTGGGCTCACAGATGTGCAGGTTGAAGCAATTCTGAACATGCGCCTAAGATCGCTCAGAAGACTTGAGGAATTCGAGATTAGAGCAGAGCATGAAAAGCTGATGGTGGAAAAATCATACCTAGAGGGTGTGCTTTCTGATGATGACAAATGCCGCCTGGTTATCAAAGATGAAATCAAAGATATCAGAAAACGTTTTGGTCATTCTACAGAACTTGGCAAGCGCAGAACAGATTTTGTCGAGTCTAACGAAACAGCAACTGTGGTGAATATAGAAGCCTTCATTGAGCGCGAGCCAATAACAGTGCTTTGCTCCAAAATGGGTTGGATTCGCTCCGTGAAAGGCCATTTAACAGATCTTTCAGCTATAAAATACAAGGAAGGCGATGGAGAGAGATTCTCGATACATTGCTACACGACAGACCAAGTTCTGGTATTCACCGAATCTGGCCGCTTTTATACCATTTTTGCAGATGGCATATCCAAGGGCAAAGGAGATGGCGAGCCGATAAGGCTTATGGTTAGTATGGAGCAGGAAGATAATATTATGAAGCTCCATATATTCAAAGCCGGTACCAAGTTTTTGGTTGCATCTACTGCAGGCAAAGGCTTCATAGTAGAGGCTGAAGATGTAATAGCTCAAACGAAAATGGGTAAGCAGATTCTGAATGTCTCAAACCCACAGAAAGCTCTTGTCTGCATGGAAGTAAATGGTGATAAGATAGCGAGCATTTGGAATAACCACAAGCTTCTGGTGTTTGATATAGCAGAGGTACCTCAGATGAAGCGAGGCCAAGGAGTTACGCTGCAGAAATTCAAAGACGGCAGGCTAAGCGACGTGCAAATATTCAAGGGCGAAACAGGCTTCACATGGGTTGGATCCGGCGGCAAAAAACGCATGGAACATAATTTACTTCCATGGCAGGGTAAGAGAGCAAGCGCGGGCAAAATTCCACCTGCAGGGTTTTCTAAGAGCAATAGGTTTTAATATGATGTTATCCAACTCGATGAAACCCTTATAGGCAAGCCTTTTGCGAGGTGGGCAGTGGTCGCTTTTATCGAAGCAGAAGGCGTAGAAGCGCTACCAAGAACTGAGACGCATAAGTGGTATGTGGGGTAAATCCACCGTTGTCATTCCCGCGAAGGCCGGAATTTTATCGTCACCCCGGGCGACTTGCCAAGGCGAAGCCTTTTGGCGTAGCCTGGAGACCCGGGGCTCATAAGCCCAGTCTTTGAGACTATACTCAGATGCTGTGGTTATGGATCCCGGATATTTTTCTTCGAAAAATTCCGAGATTGTATAAGTTCGCTGGAATGACTTCATGACGATTATTTTCATTTTCCTCTTGAAAGTTTTCGTTTTTTTTGTATGCTTACTTTTACTCTGATAAAGAGCATATACTCAATTCAATTGAGTATTGGCATAATGCGGGTGTAGCTCAGGGGTAGAGCGCTACCTTGCCAAGGTCGAAGTCGTGAGTTCGAATCTCATCACCCGCTCCATCTCTCACACTGCCACCCCAACCAGTTCTGCAGGTATAACCTGATCAAATCCATCTACATAACCTGCATCGAATGACCAGTGATGGTCTAACAACTCCTCTATGTCATCAAAATACACCTTACGCGCAATATCTATCGGGCTTAATCCAGCCTTGTTTTCAGCATAAGGATCAGCCCCAGCATCTAGTAAGATTGTTATAGAATCAAGATCTTTGGCCGCTACTGCTTTGTGCAAAGCTGTATTGCCTTTCTTATCTCCTGCAGTTAAACTTGCCCCCAGATCTACCACAACCCCGACGACATCTGCTCTATGATTCACTACCGCTATATGAAGAGCTGTGCATCCATGAGAGTCTCTTGCATCTACATTTGCACCATCTTCTGCCAGTGTATCTAGAACAGCCATCTGTCCTGCCAACGCGGCCCTATAAAATACTGTAAGACCTTCTTCATCGGTACTATTCACATCAGCTCCGGCGGAAAGCAATCGCTCTACAATATGTGCCTGCCCTGCTATTGCACCCTTCATTAGCGCATCTTCACCCCTTTTATCCTTAAGACTTACATCAATTCCCCTTTGCCTTAGCATGATATCAACGGCTTCGAGATTCCCTCTAAAAGACGCTCTATGCAACGCTGTTACTCCATCTGCTTTATGGCAGTAGTTAACATATGAATTGCGTGCTAAATCTGGAATGGAGAGTAATAACTCTAGTGCATATTCTGGTTCTAAATCCTCTAATTTAGCATCACATAATACCAAGAGATTTTTACTGTTTCGTTTTAAATCGCTGTGAGTTAAGGGTCTGTGGGATTCTTGTGGTCTCGCTCCTATTATGCTAGGTGCGAGTGTGAGGTCATCTAAAAATTGTAATGGGTCTGGATTTTGAGGGTGCATTTCAGTCTCTGAATAATTATTGAAAAATAATTAACTATCCAAAGGCTTTATCAATCGGGCCTTGAGCTTTTTTATATAGGATAAACAAGTACCCAGATGTGATGAAAGTGTGCGTTAGCTCCCCGGAATAATTAAAACCTGACCAAGTATAATCCAGTAGGTGATGAGTTTCAAATTCACTATTTAAAATACCGAAGGCTTTTTAGTAAAAGTGTATATTATGCCACAATCTCAGTAACTTCGCCCGGCTTCATGGAGCCAAGTTCGAATTGCCCGTAAGATACCCTGATTAGCTTGCTTATTTTAAGCCCGAAATGAGCAAAGATTTTTCTGATTTCGCGGTTCTTGCCCTCAGTCAACACAACCTTGACCCAACTGTTAGTCCCACGTTCCAAAAGCTCGATCTTTTTCGGTTTGAAATATTCCCCATCGATCTTTATCCCCCTCTCTACTGTGCGAAGCGCTTTTACCTCAAGCTCCCCAAAGCAGCGAACCTTATAGCTTCTCTCAACCTTATTTGCAGGCAATTCCATCTTACGCGCATATTCACCAGAATTGGTAAGAATCAGCAGCCCTTCGCTTTGTATATCCAGCCTTCCAACCGATACCACTCTAGGCATATCCTTGGGCAAATTTTGGAACACAGTTGGTCTATTTTGAGGATCACTATGAGTTGTTACAAGCCCCACGGGCTTATAATATAGCCAAACGCGGAGCTTCTCCTGCTTGGAAATAAGCTGCCCATCCACTTTGATGATCTCACTTTCTGTAACATCCAAAGCTGG
>JAYUHP010000072.1:0-1921 GCA_043766875.1 Rickettsiaceae bacterium | reverse complement strand
CCGCCATCATCTCCTACGCCGCCTCCGCCGCGAGAAGCTAGGCCGCTAATACTACTACTGCTGCTGCTGCTACTACTACTGCCACCGCTATTTGTATTGGTATTGGTAGTAGTATGGCCACTACTGGTGCTGGTGCTGGTGCTACTGCTACTGCTACTGCTACTGCTACTGCTACTGCTACTACTGCTACTACTGCTGTTAGCATTTCCGCTACCAGAACTATCATCTACAGGACCGGCGCCTCTTTCACCGCCTCCGCCTCCGCTACCACGTTTTGCATCCATATTCTGTTTCAGTTTTTTCATTGCTGCAAAGCCTTTATCTGATATTGCATGTGGACTAATTGTTGTACCAGATAATGATACGCTCTCTGCAATATCTGCCGCAAATTCTGATAGCTGGCCACTGAGCTCATACATTAGATAAAGAATCAAACAACAGGCCATTAAATTTAGAATCATAGATTCCGACATATTTGCAAGAAGACTAAAGTAGCCAAAAAACATACCAGCTACTGGAGCAATACCTGATAAAACTCCAAATTTTGAAGCATATTCTGCAAATGTTTGTTCGCTAGTAGATTGGTTACCCATATTTATGGTGCCGCCATTAGTGTTTGCAATATTCCTAGCAAAGGATGCAAGAGGATTATTTAGCAAATATCCTAAACTTGAGGTGCATCCATTATAATCGGCTGGGGTAGGATAAGCCGCAGTATCAGTTGAATCATTATTCAAAATCCATAGAGCTTTCGTTACCGCCTCGCCATTACCGTTGTAAGTCACGACAGGTATGCTCGTATATCTACAGCTACCATAAAAGCCCATGTCATATAGCGAAAACATTAATGTCAAAAACGCTACAACAACTACAGGCTGGAGCACAAAGGAAATCATCAATTTATACCAGCCTTCAAAATAACCTTTTGTTTTTTCGAATAAAACCAGTGGTACATATAAAGGCGCCAATATTCCAAGAATTACTATAGCTATCATGCATATTCCGAAAGAAGTTACTAAATATGCGGCAACAGATATGACAACCAATGGATATGTTAACGCCAGAATAGCAAGATTAATTTGACCAAAGATCAGCGCAGGTATAAGCAAGTACATGTATGGAGGTATAGCAAAACCTAGAGGATCCGGACCTCCCTTAGCAAATGCACTCGCAAGGGCATCTATACCAAGATAATGTACCACCTTACAATCTAGCGCATCCCACAAAGCTAGGTACCCAGTATTCTCAGGGTAAGTATTTGGGATAAAAACACAAAGCCCCGATGGAGCAGCGTTCATAACCCAACTAGCAATTTCTGCCGATGCATTCAGCACCAACGGAAATATCCATTGGGTCATCCCATCAACAGGACCCCTTCCAATATTAATACCTACTGAGAAATATATAACCAATACAATTTTCACAATATACATTATGAGCTCGCCAGTCTTAGGTAAATTGCCACCACCAAGCAGTATTTTGATTCCTATGAATGATACATATAGAGTCAAGAATCCCATTACAGCACGCTGCATATTTCTTTGAAATTGGAAAAAAGTGCTGGTTGTAGTGCTTACATTAGAAAATGAATTAAGGTCAGCTACAATGCACACATCCTCACTTACCAGTAATTCTATTAACATCTCTCTTAAACACTCAATAAAAGTGGCTGAAAGACTTACTAGTGTCTGAGTTACTGCTTCAGCTCTTGTAGAACATCCACCTTGAGTAGCACAGTGCATAAAATTTTGCATCTCTATGGGGATAGTATTCTCACCAGTTGCTGATGCAGTGTTAAAAAAACTTCCATAAATAGAATTAGGATATGGCTCTTCTATGAACTTACATCCAACAGGTATCAAGCCAGTCATACTGCCACTAGATATGCTAGCAAAACTTTGTAGGGATAAAGTAGATACAC
>JAYUHP010000071.1:0-1933 GCA_043766875.1 Rickettsiaceae bacterium | reverse complement strand
GCTGGGCTGCTTCGCGCTTTATGATCCATGAGATAGTACCAAAGGAAGATAGAGGCATGGTCGGAATATATGTACCTTATCAGCCTGGTAAGAGTATGGATGATATGGAAATATATGCATCCCAAATAGAGAAAATAGTTACCAAAATTTCTGAAAAAAAATCTCATCTAACTTTCATGGGGCCGTGGGGAGTGAGCAGCTGTATAATCCTTACTGACCATGGTGAAAGGAGCAGACATCAAACAAAAATCGTGCAAAGCTTAGAGCCAGAAGCTAAAGCAATCCCATCTATAGACGCATGGCCATGGGGTTGGGAAACTGGTCTTCCTGGCTTTGACATAAGAGGTAGCTCGGATTTAACATTTGCCCTATCGACCACCAGTTCTTACGAAGAGCTATCAAAATATGCTGATAAAATGGTCCAAAGCCTAAGTGGCGCCGGAAAATTTATGTGGGTCAGGCATGAGGTGAAATTCGATTCATCAGAATATGATATCATAGTTGATAAGCATAAAATGTCTGGTTTGCAAATTACCCCTCAAGTAGTCGCACAAACGATAAGTGCGTTTTTCAGCGGGAATCAGGATTTGAAATTCTCCAAGGATGATATTCTGTACCCTATCACAATCACAGGCGCAAGCAACCCATGGTCACTGAATGAGCTATATGTTGTGGATGCTAAGGATAATAAAATATCGATAGGATCTTTTGCAACCATGAAGGAAAGCGTCTCAATTGCAAAGCTCCCCCATCATAACCAAATGCGCTCCGCAATTATCATGGCAACACCTATTCCAATTTATAGTATTGAATCTCTCATGCCTATCGTACAAAAGATTGCCGATGAGACCTTACCTGAATCTTTCAGGATAAAATGGACTGGAGCTGCAGATGCATCGACCAAAGCATCGGGCACGATGGAATTGCTGTTTATCATGGCAGTAATATTTGTCTATGCGATTTTAGCGGTGCAGTTCAATAATTTCTTCGATCCACTTACAATTATGGTTACAGTCCCCCTCGCCTGCGCTGGTGGGCTTTTGACAAATTGGCTATATGGTGGCTCAATCAATATATATACCCAAATTGGACTTATAACTTTAGTAGGTCTCATTACCAAACATGGGATCCTCATTGTGGAATTTGCCAATAGACTGATAGAAAGAGGGGAGGATATTACAGCGGCAGTATCCCACTCAGCTATCTTAAGGCTCAGGCCGATCCTCATGACCACAGGAGCAATGATCTTGGGAGCATTGCCACTGGTATTTTCGAGCGGTGCAGGCTCAGAAGCTCGCTCTGCCATAGGGGTGATCCTGTTTGGTGGACTGGCTTTCGGCACAATCTTTACCCTATTCGTACTGCCTAAAATATATTGCTGGGTGAAGAGGATGCAGCTCTAAAATTATTCCCATCATTATTGACATATATTAATTACTATCATAAAATTAATGCTCAAATCAATTTTTATTAAGGAGAATCATTATGGCACAAGAAAGCACTCAACTACGAGCAATCGAAACAACCAATCCAATAGAGGTAATGCTGCCGATTTTTGACAGGTTTGGAGGATTTCCAAATATCTTGGGAATGACTCCAACCATTACGTCAGCAAGCAGATCTGTACAAGAACAAGCTGAGTATAATGGTAGTGTTTGCGCTCCTATCAGCTACACAATTGTAGGAACAATAAATAGTATGTCGCTCAATTCAAGCACAATTACACTGGACAGTAGTGCTCCAACTTTTACTTGCCTACAGCAAAGCTATGAACCACATTGTGATAAACAGCATATTGTGCCTGCGGGAGATATTAGGCAATGGTGTGATGCAGTAATACCATTTCCTATTGCTAACTGAACGTATTTAATAGATTTTTTTCTAGATTTCTGGTATAATTGCTCCATAATTTAAGAGTGGGGTAAAAGATGAG
>JAYUHP010000070.1:0-2006 GCA_043766875.1 Rickettsiaceae bacterium | reverse complement strand
AGAAGCTGTTCATGGGGCACCGCTAGGCAAAGAGGAAGTAGGAGGATTGCGCATGAAGCTCGGCTGGCAGTCTCATCAGCCTTTTGAAATTCCTGAGGATTTGCTGAATATCTGGAGAAGCGCTTGGACGCATAATTGCAGCTCACTGACGCATGACACTCCTGAACATCAGGATTACTTATATGACTTAGACTGCAAAACACTTTATGAGATGCATAGTACAAGAGTGCCAGAAGCAACGCGTATTTCTTCAGGCAGGGTCGTGTCTTATTTAATGCATCTTACAAATAGGGTAATAGTTGGATCAGCTGATTTATCTACTTCTAACGGACTTAATACCCCTACTGCCCAGGTTATTAATTCTCATGATTTTGATGGAAATTTCCTGCATTACGGGGTACGCGAACATGCTATGGGGGCCATTATGAATGGCTTAGCATTAGAAGGCTTCAAAGCTATTGGTGGTACATTTTTGACCTTTAGCGACTATATGAGACCAGCGATTAGGCTTGCAGCTCTCATGAAATTGCCAGTTATATATGTTTTTACACATGATTCTATCGGACTTGGGGAAGACGGCCCAACACACCAGCCAGTTGAGCATTTAGCGTCTCTGAGAGCTATACCGAATTTACAACTGTTTAGGCCGGCTGATTATGTAGAAACCGTTGAATCATGGCAAATAGCATGGGGGAGATTTGATGGCCCTGCAGCCATAGCGCTATCACGTCAAGCACTTCCACAGATTCGCGGCACTGATGATGTAAATCTTTCTCTTCGAGGAGCTTATATTATTTCAAAAGATTATGATCCAAAGCTTACAATATTTGCAACAGGCTCTGAAGTTTCCATTGCAGTAAATGTTGCAGCTATCCTTCAGGCCAAAGGAATAGGCGTTAGAGTTGTATCCGTGCCATGTTTCGAGTTATTTGCTAAGCAGGAAAAATATTACCAGGATGACTTGCTTTATGGTACCTCACTTAACGTTGTTATTGAGGCCGGGGTTTCATTCGGATGGGAGAAGTTTCTAGGCAAAGAGGGATTATTCTTCGGTGTAGAGGAATTCGGCCACTCTGCCCCCGCCCCCAAGCTCTATGATCATTTTGGACTGATGCCTGATGCAATCGCTGAGAAAATTTTACAAAAAATAAACTAGATCAAAGTCTCATACGAGGTAAAGGCCGGAATCACCAAATCACTCTTGCCAAGCAATTTTGTTGGTAGTATAGTGCAGCTGTAAGTAGCATATCAATAAACATAAGGAGTTTAAAATGCAAGCATTTGTAGGTAAAGAGGCACCAGATTTTATAGCAAAAGCTGTAATGCCTGATAATGAAATAGAATATGAATTTTCTTTGAAAGATTATGCAAATGGGTCCAAGATCGTTTTATTCTTCTACCCGCTGGATTTCACCTTCGTATGCCCATCCGAGATAATCGCTTTCCATAACAGACTTGGAGAATTCTCAGCGCGCAACACTAAGATTATTGGGGTTAGCGTAGATTCACATTTCTCTCATTTGGCATGGAAAAATACTCCACATAGCAAGGGCGGTATCGGTAATATCCAGTTTCCTCTAGTAGCTGACCTGAATAAATTTGTATCAAGAGCATATAATGTGCTTAACGACGATGGTATTTCTATGCGTGGTACATTCCTGATTGATGAGGATTTTATCCTGCGTCATATGCTGGTCAATGATCTTCCACTTGGCAGGAACGTTGATGAGACCTTGCGTATGATTGACGCACTGGATTTCCACCGTGAAAATGGTGAAGTATGCCCAGCAGGTTGGAATAAAGGCGATGAAGCTATGACCCCTTCTTCCGAAGGTGTGTCCGATTATTTGGCTTCAAATGCAGAAAAGCTGTAGCTTTTTGATCTATGACTAAGCCAAAACCCCGGCTACCACATGATCCATTGTTTAAGAAAGCCATGGAAAATCCTTTGGTAGCCAGGAGCTTTTTTGAATCTCACTTGCCTCATGAGGTGAAGAATATTGTGG
>JAYUHP010000069.1:0-2014 GCA_043766875.1 Rickettsiaceae bacterium | reverse complement strand
TATAATGATTATGATGGGCAACTGAAGTTATTATCAATAGCTGACCAATCTCCTGCGATAGCAGCAGAGCTTGTTAGTAAAGGAGTAAAAATTAGTGTTCCATTGATACAATATTCTATTGATAAAAACTTTTCTGAAGTTGTTGATGCAATTTTTGCCAGAGAGGATTTTAATCCGAATATATATAGGATTGAATATCTTCTGTCACATGGAAAAGTAGATCTAGCTCAAAAGTTAGTCTCTATGGAAGCTTTTACTGTTGATCGCTATAATGATTATGATGGGCAACTGAAGTTATTATCAATAGCTGACCAATCTCCTGCGATAGCAGCAGAGCTTGTTAAGAAAGGAGTAAACCATAGCGGCTTGCTGCAACATGCTATTGTCAAAGATTTGACTGAAGTTATTAGCGCAATTTTTACTAGAGAGGATTTTAATCCAAATATAAATGTTAATTACAGTACAACTCTTGCTGATTTTTGTGTACTGCATGGAAAAATAAATCTATTGGTGCAGATTTTATCAAATCCAAAACTTATTCTGAATGATAATTTATCCATACTGGATTTATTGAAGGCGAATTTAAGTGAAGCTGAATATAGTGCATTTTTAGACACAACTCCTGCAATAGTAAATAAAATACTTGTAGCAAAATTATACAGAGGAACTCCAGACGATATCAAGTCCATAAAGGAGGTTGTAACAAATACCAATCTATCTGGGGAATTTACATTTAAAGTTAATGATCTTGATGCTGATGGAAAAAGAATGATTGACCATGTTGCAGAACTTGTAACAGCTCATAGGCTTTCCATAGATTTCGTAAAGACGTTAAGAGAATGCGGATCTGTAGAACCAGCAACTCCTATTAAGCTAGATCAAGCAGCAACGGAGAGAATGGACCTAAGTAACGCTCAGCTTGATACAGCTTATAATGGATCAAGAGTAGTTCCACTTATCCATAAAATGTATGAAAAATATCCACTAAGTGATGCAGAAATCGATGGAATTATTTTAGATTACGAAGGGAAAGATTTTGGTGTGCATGTAACTGAGTGGGGTGCGAATGTTGATACTATACCTCAAGTGGTCCATCTCCTAGCGAGCAGAGTTATAACCGATAGGATTTCACAGCCCGTATCCTGTAAAAAAATGCTTGCTACAGTTATTCATATTGTTCAACAAAATTCTGATAGATTAGTATCGCATCCTGCAGAGCCATCAATTACTCTTTTATTACCAGAGATGTTTAAAGCTACTTTATGTTCTTTGAGAATGTGTGATCTTGGCAAGCTTGTGAATATCATAGCATCTGTACAGGACTTCATTGTAAGTGTAGATGAGATTGATTATTCTCAAAAGGACTTTGATACAGAGTTTATGCCGGTGCTTAGCATGATGCCAGATTTGATTGAGAATAAATTGGGAGATAAGGCTGAGAAAGCTATTGCTGAATGGATGTATGATATGTATGGATCTCCAGAGAAGTGGACGCCTCTTACTCAAACTGTTCATGCTATTATCAACAGAGAATTTATACATTCTGGGTTTATTACCGCCGTAGATAGTTATCATTTTACTGGCATCATGAATCATGCAATCAAAGTTCTTGCAGAGCGGCTTAATCCATCTCAATCCCCGCAATCTTACAATGATTTTGGTGCATGGTCTAAGTGTGTGGAGTTAGGTATCAAGCATATGGCAAAGGATGTCTGCGCTGAAGCGGTGAGGCTGGCTAATGCAGGCGAGGGAATGGAGCAATTATTTAGTAGTGTTGGTTTTAGCAATTCTTCAGCATTTGGGCTTTTTGGTAATGTATCTACAGATGTTTTTACTGATGCTATAGATGATTTACCTGAAGCAAAAGTAGCTGAATTCATTGTGCGGTTAATTAACGCATGCGAATTGAGTAAGAAGACAATGACTACTTTAGCAAAATTTTTAGTTGTAGAGACACATACTAATCCACAAGGAGTGGTAGCAGCTCTAGAATTATGTGATGGTGTTATGAATT
>JAYUHP010000068.1:0-2051 GCA_043766875.1 Rickettsiaceae bacterium | reverse complement strand
AAAACATTAATGAAACTATAGCTATATATGAAAGATCCTTTTTGAAGAAGAATATCAAAAATACGGCCACAGTGGCAATTCCTGTAAACATAATGACTAGCGCATTGGATTTTGTCATATCCGCGATCCAAGCAATAATCGGGCCACCAACACACATTCCTAAAAATACCAGCGATGTAACGAAGATAGCATCTGTTTGTGATAAATGATGAACATGTTCGAAAAATGGCATTGCCCAAACATCCGCGAAACCTTCTAGCGGACCGACCATAAGACCACCGCACAGCCCAACGAAAATGATCAGTGGATTGAAAAGGATCTTTATTATTTGCTTCAAAGATGGGTGAACCTCTACGTTGCCTACGGCTCTCTCAACCTTCTTATCACCTACCAGAAGCACTACGACCGCTATCGCGATACCAGCAGCGGCCAAAGAAAGGAATGTAACATAATATCCGAAATGGTTGAAGAGCAGCTTCATAGGAGCCCCGCCAAATACAGCACCAGTTAAGCCAAATGTGAAGGAAAAGCCTATCATGAAAGCATGGTGCTTTTCAGCAAAGAATAATTTGATTACTTTGGCAACGCTTAAAAAGCCAGCCGCGGAGCCTGCTCCTATCAAAAAGCGGCCAAATAAGACATATCCCCAATGATCTGCAAATACGAATGTGAGTGTTCCGGCCACAGCAAGCAATATTGAAAATGCTGTAACGATACGGAAATTGAACTTATCTAGCAAAATTCCGATAGGGATCTGCATCCCTGCATAGCCAAGATAATAATAGCCAGCCAAAGAGCCAAAAGCTATGGTATCAACATCGAATTTTTGTATAATATCTTCACGTAATATTCCTACAGTAAGCCTTAATATGAACTGGAAGGCAAAAAATACGGTAGCAATGGCCCAAAGCATCAATGGGGCTCTGAATTTTTTTATGTGATTATTATTAGTCATAATGGTTTGACTATACTTATTGAAGTGGCTAGTATATTATTATTTCGATTATTGTCAAGGGCTTAAAAAGGCTTAACCATACGCGTTTGTAAGAGGTAAACATGGTGCAGAATATAGGTAAAATATCGCAGGTAATTTCAGCTGTGGTGGATGTAATTTTTGAGAAAGGCTCTATTCCGCCTTTGTTGAATGCTTTGGAATGTAAGAATCATGGCAAGATGCTGATGTTGGAAGTAGCTCAGCATACGGGCGATAATACTGTGCGCTGTATAGCTTTGGATTCCACGGAAGGACTCGTTCGCGGCCTTGAGGTGCGTGATACCGGAGCTCCTATCACGGTGCCTGTTGGACATTGTACTTTGGGCCGTATTATCAATGTTATAGGCGAACCCATTGATGAGAAAGGGCCTATAAAAGCTAAAACAAAATCTTCTATTCACGCAGATGCTCCAAAGCTTATTGACCAGTCAACGGAGAAAAATATTCTTGTAACAGGCATAAAGGTTATAGATCTGCTTGCTCCATATGCTAAAGGAGGCAAAATTGGCCTATTTGGTGGAGCGGGGGTTGGGAAGACTGTTCTCATAATGGAGCTTATCAATAATATTGCGAAAGCTCACGGTGGCTATACCGTCTTCGCAGGTGTTGGTGAGCGTACTAGGGAAGGGAATGACCTGTATCATGAGATGATAGATTCCGGCGTTATTAATGAAGAAGACCTTGAAAAATCGAAAGTTGCTTTGGTATATGGTCAGATGAATGAACCGCCAGGAGCAAGAGCCAGGGTAGCGCTCACTGGGCTTACCATCGCTGAGCATTTCAGAGACATGGAAGGTGGGCAGGATGTGCTTTTCTTTGTGGATAATATTTTCCGCTTTACGCAAGCAGGAGCCGAAGTTTCTGCAACTCTTGGGCGTATTCCATCAGCTGTAGGTTATCAGCCTACTCTCGCAACTGACATGGGAGCTTTGCAGGAGCGTATTACCTCCACCAAACATGGCTCTATTACTTCTGTTCAGGCTATTTATGTACCCGCGGATGATATTACCGACCCTGCGCCTGCTGCCTCATTTACCCATCTTGATGCTACCACTGT
>JAYUHP010000067.1:0-5592 GCA_043766875.1 Rickettsiaceae bacterium | reverse complement strand
CCCTGGAAATCGTTTGCGGAAGCATATCCTTCAAGCCCTGCGACTATCACTTCGCCACCTTTTGTAATATGCGCCTCAGCCACCGTAATTGGCAGCAATCCACTTCCTGCTATTATCCCGAGCCTTGTCATAACCCCAACAGCTCCTCTTCAGTGACCATGCGCTCTAGCCCATCATCCATAGAGCGTAATTTATACAGGCCAGCCTTCACCTCGTCATCGCCAATAAATACAACATATTTAGCGGCCGATTTATCTGCATTCTGCATTCTTTTGGCGATTTTGCCCTTATGCTCCACAAGCCCATATTTACCCAGCGCGCGAAGCTTATCCGCTATTTTTGCGGCAATGGCTAAATTTTCATCTCCAATAGGAATAATCGTTATAGGTTGCGCAAAATTTGGTACATTTTCTCTGAGTAACGCTATGCGCTCAATGCCTGCTGCAAAGCCTATTGCAGGTAGGTCAGGGCCACCCATAATTTTGGATAATCCATCATAGCGGCCTCCAGCTAAAACAGTAGCCTGGGCTCCTAATTTTTCTGTCGTAAATTCAAACGCTGTATGGGAGTAATAATCCAGCCCCCGCACAAGCCTTGGGTTTAAAGTATATTTAACATCCAATATCTGCAAAAATTCTAGCAGCTTATCGAAATAAGCCTTGGCTTCGTCCGAGTAGAACGAGGTGATGACGGGGGAGGTTGCCACCAATTTCTTGTCATCCTCATTTTTGGAGTCCAATATTCTCATTGGATTTTTCTCAAGCCGCATTTTGCTTTCCTCGGAAAGATCGTTTTTGTATTTAGCAAAATATTCGCGTAAAGCTTCTGTATAGCGGCTTCTAGATTCTGTGCAGCCAATAGAGTTAAGTTCCAATGTTAGGGACTCGATGATCCCAAGTTCCGTAAGCAATTGCTGGGCCAGCTTTAAGGTTTCAGCGTCGGTATATGGCCCATCAGCACCTAGATATTCAAAATTGATCTGGTGGAACTGTCGCTGCCTGCCGGCTTGTGGTCTGTCGTAACGAAATATGGGCCCGCTTGAGAAGAATCTCAATGGCACTTGGTGGGCGAGTCCGCCAGAGATAAAAGCCCGCATAATACCGGCTGTGAATTCAGGCCGTAGAGTTATGCTATCACCGCTTCTGTCCGGAAATGAATACATCTCTTTATTCACGACCTCCGATGTATCACCAAGTGTGCGCGCAAAAACAGAAGTATGTTCAATAATCGGCGTGGCAATAGTCTGATAGCCGTAAAGCGTACCAATATTCTCGGCCATGCCTATAATGCTCGCATGGCTTTGATATTGCTCCGGGAGCAGGTCTTTGGTACCACGAACTGGCTGTAATTTTTCTGACATGGGCTTTACGGTTTTTATATTGCGTCAGGTGAATATAACACGGGAGATGCGTTAGAGTCAAATTCCTTACACAACCATCTCAATAAACTCATTGATCTGTTTGCAGAAGCTGCTTGGGTCGCGTATCGGCTCTCCCTCAACAATACAGGCTTGATCAAAGAGAAGATTCACAAGTTTCACATTATTATCCATATGAGCTTTATCATGTAAGTGATTCTTAATCTTGCATATTATTTGATGTTCAGGATTAAGCTCTAAAATTTTAGCAGAGGCTTTTCCAAGCTGTTTTTGCTCTATCAAAAACCGCTCCATTCTCATATCCATTGCTCCTTCTCCTACCGCTAAGCAAGCCGGGCTGGAGGTCAATTTCTTCGAGATTTTTACATCTTGAACGCAAGCGCCTAAAGTTTCTTTGAAAAACTTTATTAACGCATCATTATCTGTGGTTGGCTCTTCATTTTTTGCTTCTTCGTCTTTGGCTCCAAGGTCAATATCGCTGCGGGTTACAGACTTAATTTCGAAATCCTTATATTTGCCCGCAATATTCACCCAGAAATCATCTACTGAATCTGTAAATAAGAGCACATCTATGCCTTGATTCAAAAACCCTTCGATCTGCGGGCTATTTTTTAGCTTTTCCGGATCTTCGCCACTCAAATAATAGATAGTTTTGCCATCCTTTAAGTTAGCTATATATTCATCCAAACTTATCATTTTATTATGAAGAGTGCTTTTGAAGAGGCATGTCTCCAAAATTTTCTCATGATCCGCCATCGCCTCGCACAACCCTTCTTTCAGAGCGCCACCAAAATTATTCCAGAATATCTCGTAAGCTGGCCTATCTTCTTCTTTTTTCTTCAAGAGCTCAGACAGAACGCGTTTGGTAATGGCAGCCTTAATCTTCTCAAGAGTGCTATTATGCTGTAGAGTCTCGCGGCTAATATTTAGTGGCAGATCCTCGGAATCCACAACGCCACGCACAAAGCGCATATAATGTGGTACTATGTCAATATTCTCATCAGAGATAAAAACTCGCTTGATATATAGCTTCACCCTACGTTTGCGGTCCGGGTGGAACAGGTCAAATGTCTTGTTGGTTGGGATAAAGAGCAGGTTTGTAAACTCTACCACCCCTTCATTCTTGTTATGCATAGTGATCCAAGGCATGTCGGCCGCATAGGATACCGCCTTATAGAACTCATTATATTGTTCTTCTGTGATTTCTGATTTCGGACGGGTCCAAAGGGCAGAAGAAGAATTGAGTTTTATTGAATGTTTTGTCTCACTGTCTATAAAATAAATTGGTATAGCAACGTGGTCTGAATAATTCTTTATAATATGCTTTAGTCGGAAATGGTCCAGGTAGGAATCATCATCTTTTTTCAAGTGCATGGTTATTTCTGTACCGCGTGGGAATGATCCTTTAGCATCAGATATGGAATATTCGCCTTGCCCATCTGAGTTCCATGAATAGGCTTGCTCTTCCCCAGCTTTTCTGGAGACAACATCGACCTTATCTGCAACCATATATGACGAGTAAAAACCAACTCCAAACTGACCTATAAGCATATTGTCTTTCTTATCATCACCGCTGAGTTGCCCAAGAAAAGCTTGCGTACCGGAACGAGCAATGGTTCCAAGATTTTCAATCAAATCCTGTTTGTTCATGCCTATCCCATTATCGCAAATCTTAATCGTTCTAGCATCTTTATCGATACTCACGGTAACTTTGAGCTCAGGATCATCCTTTATGAGCGCCTCATCACTTTGAGAAAGATATCTTAACTTATCACAAGCGTCAGACGCGTTAGAAATTAGCTCGCGCATGAATATCTCTTTATTGGTATAAAGAGAATGGATCATAAGCTGCAATATTTTCCCGACCTCGGTATCAAATTTTTTGATCTCAGAAGACATACAAAACCTCTACATGAAATTGACTTACTCATTCCATATAGTTATTGGGTCAATAAATTACAAGATCTATTTTTAATCTTCTTTCAAATCTAGCGATTCTTTGGACAGCTCGCATATATTTTGAGCACAATTCTCCAAACCATTCTCTAAATCATCCAAGAAAATAGAGACTTTGTTTTGTATCTCTTTCATAGGAACATCACGAGAAAACGGATATAGTTTTGTAAGCTTCAAAGCATGCTCAGCTGCCTCATAACTTACTTCTCTTAAACGTCTCTGCGTGAACTGCTTCATTGCAAGATTAAAAACTATCTCAAAGTTTTTTGCTTCTTTTTTCATACTTAACCTCTAGATTTACAATATAATCCTAATGTTGGTAAATGCAATTTTATCAACCGGGCGCAATATGTCAAGATGTTTTAAACAATTCTTAGTTGTCTTTTTTTTTACGTAATGCAATTAAAGAATTAGTAAAAATTATTAAAGAAATGAGCATTGGAGGTCTAAATGCTTGTTATTCTAGATTAAATTTTAGCAAAGAATGTAATAAAAGACTTTTCATCCTATTACATAAATTATAATCTTAACAAAAATTTATATTGCACTCTCTGCAGCTATCCATCTAATCGCTAAACCTCAAGATGCTTTCATTGTATAATTTTTCACTGTACAGTTAAATAAACCTTTGTGTTTAATTTACTACAGGTGTATATATCGTGGTGGGTGTCGGTTGAAAGTAAACCAAATTGAGGAGCTTACTATGCTTGCAGCAAAAAGAGGATTATCTGTTGGTTATAAGGCTTTAAATAGTATTAATGGCGTCGAATTTACCAATCGTGAAGTGGATATTATTGCATGTATCGTGAGTGGTAGAACTTCGCATAAGGATATTTCCTTCCTAATTTCTATTACTCCAAAGGCTATTGAAGCAAACAAAAGTAATATCAATCGTAAGATTCGGCAAGTTACTAATCTGAATATAAGAGACTTCGTAGAAAGATCTGATAAATACTTTCTTTTACAAGTACATTATTCATATTTGTCATATAGGTCAGAATTTGAAAAAATCCTGGTGCAGATTGCTGCTTCAAGTAGTAGTGAAGAGCCCGTTTCTGTGGCAGTTTACTTTGGACAAAATCAAGATGTAGAACATTTAGTTTCAGAAGGGGACAAGGGTAAGATACTTAAAGATTTGAGATTATTAGGCTTCAATGCTGCATCTTATAATGTAAACGAGATAAAACTTGCTAATGGCACCAAGCCTCATCATCTGGATGCAGATTATGTGATATTGATATTGTCTACTGATATGTTAGATGACATGCAATCTGAGCATGATTTGAAGAAGACCAAAGCATATAAAATAATAGAATATCTGGCTTCAGAAAACAAAAACAATCCTACTTTGCTACTGCTGAATGAAGTAGTGCAAATTGATCTTTTGGATAAGCTTGACATAAGCCTGAAAAATTCCTGTTCCTTGAATTATATAAGTTTTGAGGAGAATTATTATTGTGCATTCTTTGACCTTTTAGACAAGCTAAAAGTTACATCAAATACTAAAGTTAAGATACTAATTGAAGAGTTCAAAAAGAAAAGTGATGCTCCAGAACATAGTCATAATATGTTGCTACCAGGAGACTTAAATCAGATAGGTGATAAACTATCTAATGTTTTGGTATCACATAGCTCTAAGAGCATTGCTCTAATGGGTTTGATGACGGCATGTTGTGTAATTGTAATAATTTATTATTTAGGCCATAAAAGCTCTGCTCATGATATCCCAAAATATTCTGCTATACGTTCGGATTTAATTACTCCGGCAAATAGCTCTATTTTGGAAAGGCCAGAAATCATCAAAAAAATTGATGAGCATCTAAAGGGCTCAAGCGGGATTCAAACTATAGCTATTACTGGTATCATAGGTATAGGAGGTGCTGGTAAAACCACTATGGCAAGGTGGTATGCGAAATCTATTTCAAACTCAGAAGCCTCGATAATCTGGGAATTAAATGCAGAGAGCAGAGATACATTAATGAATTCATGGCGTGATTTAGCCTATATATTAGCAGAAACTCCAAAGCTTAAGAAAGACCTTGATTACATACAGCAAATTAGCGATTCTGCGATGCAGGAAAAACTATTGCTAAATTTTGTTAAAGCCCGTCTACATGAGCGTCAGAATTGGGTGCTTATTTATGATAATATGGAGAGTTTTTCTAAAATGAGCCATCTGTTTCCGCAGCATCACAACCAGTGGGGAAGCGGCAAGATAATCATTACCACACGTAATGAAAATTTACTCGATACAAGCT
>JAYUHP010000066.1:0-2066 GCA_043766875.1 Rickettsiaceae bacterium | reverse complement strand
CTAGAAGCTCAGCTTGCACCGTCCGCTCCAGCGCGTCCTCGAGTAATTAATTTGGACCCAGTAGAACCCGTTGCATCTCAAGCCTTAAATACAACGAGAAGACCAAGAAAATTATCTAATTCTGCTAAGCGTTTACCTCCTGAAGGATTAGATCTTTCCTCTGTTAAGACCTTAATAGCTAAAAATCCAAAGTTAAAATGGTTAGAGGGTAAGATAGAGAATGCATATAGTGGGATTGCAAACCAAGCAGCTAGAGTGGCTTCTGCTTATGCTGAAGGCTCTAGTTCTGATGGGGGTTTTACTTATAATCGTGATACTAGTCCAAAAGAAGGTATGCCTACATTTAAAGCTGCAATTAATTCCTTGTTAAATGCCGATCCTGATGCTAAGGAAAATAAAGGTAAGCCAACTGTAAGTTTTCTAAGCGAGGAAAGTAATATAGCAAAAAAGCTGCAGGGGGCCTTGGATAAGAATGAGATCACACCAGAAGAAGATTTGCTTGTTGTAAGAGCTTTGGATGATGCAAGGACTCATCTTCAGAAAGTATTATCTAGCGATGAAGGGATTGATGCAATTCGTGCGGACGGTTTAAAAACTGCTTTGGGTACGCGCTTAGTGTTTGTTAATAGCAGAGGAGCACTGAGGGGTGCAGAAGAGTCTGCTCAATATTCTGATAAGCTTTTGGCAGGAGTAAAACTCCCACCAGAAATTTTATCACGATTGACATCAAGCCAGGGGCCAGAAGCCGATAAATTGGCTGCCCAACTGCAGCAGCGTGTGATAGAACATTTTAGTCTCAATAATAAGGAAGAGACTAGCCTGAAAAGATTTAGAATGGATAAAGCTAAAATGGATGATCCAGACACTCTTAAGGCATTTCATAAGGCTGTTCAAAGAGATATAGATAATTTTGTACAAGGGAAAGAATTTGATAAATCTGTTGTTGTTGTTCCAGAGAAGCTAGCACACAAGCAATTTAGTATACTGTCAACAATTAAGGGAATGATTGATAGTGTGAAGGGATTGGTAGGTAGAGGCGGTACAGCAGTAACTCCTGAGCATACTCAGTCCTTGACTCCTAAAGTAGCACCTTCGGCAGATATGATAGAGAGAACGCAGAGTGAAGGAGCTATACAAAGATTGCCAAAGGGTATAAAAAAAGATGCAAGGCGCCATTCCTCATCCTCTATTGTCTAACCCCCGCCAACACGCTTGATCTCCCATTTGAGATCTATGCCGGTTTGGTCGAAGACTTTCTTGCGGGCGAGTTCGCCGAGGGATTCTATGTCTGTAGAGGTTGCGTCGCCAGTATTTATCATGAAATTACAATGTAATGGTGAGATTTGGGCGCCGCCTATGCTATAGCCTCGCATTCCCACTGCATCAATTAGTTCCCATGCTTTTTTGCCTTCGGGGTTCGCGAATGTGCTTCCACCAGTTTTCTGCGTGACCGGCTGAGAAAGCTGACGTGCAGCGGTTATCTTGTCCATTTTTTGTCTGATCTCAAGCCTATCGCCGAGCTCAAAATTGAATATCGCTTCTACGAAGATTAAATCTTCTGGCAGACTGTTATGTCTGTATCCAAAGCCAATGTCTTTGCAATTGATCTGATGCTTTGCACCAAGCCTATCAAGATATATAACGCTGTCTATGATGTCCTTAAACTCTCTCCCATAAGAGCCTGCATTCATAGCAATTCCACCACCAATAGTTCCTGGAATTCCTACGAGAAATTCAAAGCCTTGGATTGAGTTGTTATAACAGAATTGTGCGAGATTATAGTTGAGTGTTCCAGCCCCTGCGCGAATTTGTTTTTTGCCTGGGTCTACACCGATATCTGTAAAATTGCGGCCCAGCTTTACTACGATTCCAGAGATTCCGCCATCCCTTATAATAGTATTAGAACCAGCCCCAAGCACATATATTGGAAGATCGCAGGTTTTCAGGAAAAATGCTAGATCGTCAATGTCTGCTGGCTTGTATAATATATCTGCCTTCCCTCCAGTTTTAAACCATGTTAAATGCGCGAGATTATAATTATGCTTATACTCGCCACGGATTTGGGG
>JAYUHP010000065.1:0-35068 GCA_043766875.1 Rickettsiaceae bacterium | reverse complement strand
TGAGAGAGTCTCATAAAAACGTTTTGGAAAGCTCTTCTTATGCATGTATGATTATAGGACAGGATAAAAAATTGAAGTTCTATAATAGAGCTTTCGTGAAATTCTGGGGTCCAGATGAAGAAATCTTGAATAGCGAGACTACTCACGAGCAAATTCTGGATCATTTATATGCAAAGCGCAAACTTCCCGAGCAATCTAATTATGCCAAATTCAAAAAAGAACGGACAAATTTATTTACTCAATTAACCTCACCTAGAGAGGATTTATTTTATCTTCCAAACGGTGTATGTCTTCGTGGAGTAGCAATTCCACATCCAGGGAATGGGATATTATTTACCTATGAAGATATAACGGACAGGTTAACTCTGGAGAGCCTTTATAAAACGCTTACAGAAGTTCAGAAATCTACCATTGATAATCTTCAAGAGGGAATTTGCGTATTCAATGAGAATGGTGAAATAGAGCTGCTCAATACTAAAATGACAAAGCTATGGGGAGTAAGCAACAATCCACTTGAGAAAAAGCTACGTTTATTAGATATTTTAGAAAAAATCTCAGGTAGTGCAAAGAGTAAGAAAAGATTGGGCTCATATAAGACAGATTTCGCAAATGTTATATCCTCACGTACCCCTACAAAACGCACTATCAAATGTGATGATGGTAAAGTAATTCACAGAATCATGATACCATTACCAGATGGCGCCATTTTGTTATCTGATTTAGATGTTACAGACTCGTTTGCAGCCCAAAATTCCTTGGCAGAGCGAAATAAAGCCCTAGAGAAAGCTGATAACATAAAATCACAATTTCTAGGAAGTATCTCATATGAACTCAGGAGCCCACTTACATCAATAATGGGGATGTCTCAATTGCTACTGGAACAGCATTTCGGAGATATGTCAGCAAAACAAATGGAATATTTGAATGATATAGTAAGTGCGGCAAAAGATTTATCCTGCTTTGTAGATGATGCAATAGAACTCACCTCGATCAATTCTGGATATGCAAAATTTAAGAAAGAAAAATTTGATCTGGTCAAACTGCTAAAAGATGCAATGAAGGAATGGGCTGTAAAATTAGAGGATAAAGAACTCTTCTTTGTTCCTGAGTATAAATTATCAAATGCGCCATGTAGAGGTGATAAAAATATGATCAGGAAGGTTATAGGTAAATTGCTTGAAAATGCTGTACGCCGTTCCAAAAGCAGCGATAACATTAAAATTGATCTCTCTCAAGGCAAAAATAAATATTTGTTGTCTATAATCGATAATGGCAGAGAAGTGAATTATTTACCAAATAATCCAGCACATGGTATAGGTTTGGCCTTAGCGACTGGGATAATCAGAATGCATCATGGTAACATTATAAGTAAATCTTTGCCAGATAATAGTTCTGCCTTTATAATTGAAATTCCATTTTCAATTTAACATTTACCCATGCTGTATCAAGATATAACATTATTAGACCAAACGATTAACCTCGCTAAGCTAATAGCCAGGCAGCTAACTCCTGGAGATGTAGTTACTATGAAGGGAGAGCTTGGAGCTGGAAAGACTTTCATATCTAAGCATATCATCGAAACTCTCACCCATAGTGAGCAAATAGTCACTAGCCCGACTTTTCAGTTACTTCAGATATATAAGGCTGGAAGTTACGATGTATATCATTTTGACTTATACAGATTAAAACGCCTAGAGGAAATATACGAACTAGGTATAGATGAGGCATTTAATGGAAATAATATCTCAATTATAGAATGGCCTGAGATAGCTGTAAATTTACTCCCCAAGAATAGAATAGAAATGGAAATTATTGTAGAAAATGATAAAAGAAAATGCATAGTCAGTGACTATACAGGGAAACTCAAACTATGAACAAACTAGATTTATCATATAGCTGGTGTAAAACTGGCGTATTTGCTCTTGCTATAGCAGGTCTGTATTCAATAGTGCTGGTTATGCTCAGAGCACCTCTGGTTTCAGATTTTTTTGCTAATAAAGATTTTTTCAAGACAGCCTTGGTAGTACATGTCGATCTTTCGATACTAGTATGGCTACTTGCTGGCTCTGTAATGATCTGGCTCCGAAGCTCGAATTTACGCCTTCATCCCACGGTCGATACTATCTCTCGTACCGCCTTCATAGGTGTCCTAATAATTGTTGTATCTCCATTCCTATCTGAAAGCTCACCAATACTTAACAATTATATCCCGATGCTAGATAATTTTTGGTTTGTACTTGGAGTAAGTATTTTTGTAGCATCGGTATTGGTCATGAGCCTTATTTTATTGAAAAATCCTGGAAGTGGAATATTCATAGTAAGTGCCATTTGCCTTGTAGCTTCATACAGAAAAATTATGATTGAAATTCCATACCCTATGGATTTATACGGCTTTTACGAAATGCTATTTTGGAGCGGAGGACATGCTCTACAGTTTTTATATATGCACACAATGTATGTCTCTTTGATAACAATTTTAGGGCCAACTATATCTTTTCCAAGGCTGTATAAAACTGCTGTATGGTCTAATTTGATATTAAGCACAACGCTAATTCCTGTGCATTTTATGTATAATATAGATACGTCAGAATTTATTACATTTTGTACAGATCATATGAAATATGCTGGTGGCATAGCTGGGCTCCTAATACTCACCTCAGTAATAGCAGAGCTATCATATTCTTCCAGTAAATGGAAAGTAGGGGTTATATGTTCCATTGCTCTATTTGTTGCTGGGGGTGTTATAGCGCTTTTTATATCTGAGGTAAATGTTACTATACCAGCTCATTATCATGGTTCCATAGTTGGAATTAGCCTGGCTGTTATGTGCCTCGTATATTATTCCCTGGATGAAAAAATTGATGTATATGCTGAAATCCAGATGATATCATATACATTTGGCCAATTATTGCATATAGCAGGATTGGCATGGTCCGGGGGATATGGCGTGCTGAGAAAGGATCCAACAACGATACTATCGCTTAAAGCCAAAATTAGTATGGGAATGATGGGGCTCGGTGGCATGATAGCTATAATTGGTGGATTGATGTTTGTAGTAATTTGTGCTAGAAAAGTCTTCAAGACCCAATAGATAAGGAATAAGCTAAATGAGACTATCTGAATATTTTATACCGGTACTAAAGGAAAAACCTGCTGAGGCACAAGTTACATCCCATTCTCTGATGCTTCGAGCTGGGATGATAAGGCAACAATCCTCAGGGATTTATATATGGCTGCCGCTTGGACTAAAGGTTCTGGAAAATGTTAAGTCTATTGTACGAAAGAACATGGATGCTGCTGGGTGTATAGAAATGCTGATGCCATGTATCCAACCGGCTGAATTATGGGTGGAATCCGGTAGATATGATGATTATGGCAGCGAAATGCTCCGCATAATTGATAGAAATGATAATAAGCTATTATTCGGCCCAACCAATGAGGAAGTAGTCACTGCCGTCTTTCGTGAAACTATACAATCTTACAAGGAGCTGCCAAAAAACCTGTACCAAATCCAGTGGAAATTCAGAGATGAAATCAGACCAAGATTCGGCGTGATGAGAGGGCGTGAATTCTTGATGAAAGATGGATATTCATTCGATATTGATAAAGAAAGCGCTGTCCTGTCTTATAATAAAATCTATATGACCTATATCAAAACATTCCGTGATTTGGGCGTTTCTGTCATACCGGTGCAAGCTGATAGTGGTGCTATTGGCGGCAATTTAAGCCATGAATTTCATATACTGGCGGATACAGGGGAAAGCGCGATATATTACGACAAAAGATTCGATGTAATAGCAGAAGATACCTCTGTTAACTTGCACTTAATGCAATCATTATATGCAGCAGCAGATGAAAAACATATTCCTGAAGATTGTCCTATTCCCCAGGAAAGTCTTGTTTCCAGAAGAGGGATAGAAGTTGGACATATTTTCTATTTTGGCAATAAATATTCTAAAGCTCTGAATGCCTATGTTAACAACCAAAAAGGCGAGCGGGTACCGGTAGAGATGGGCTCTTATGGCATAGGAGTTTCACGCGTAGTAGCTGGCATAATAGAGGCCAGCCATGATGAGCATGGTATCATATGGCCAGAAAGCGTTGCTCCATTCAAGGTCTCAATCATCAATTTAGGCCATGACAATATGGAATGTAGGTCCATAGCGGAAAGGGCCTACGGTATGTTTTGTGAGAAAAATATAGATGCTTTATATGACGACACTGACAATAGGGCTGGTCAAAAATTTGCTACTCATGATTTGATAGGTATTCCATGGCAGATTATTATAGGGGTTAAAAAGGCAACCATCGGGTTAGTCGAACTGAAGCACAGAAAGACAGGAGAAACCGAGGATCTGCCTTTAGATATAGCTGTTGCTAAGATTTTGGGACAATTTAATGTCCTATAAATTTGCCATAAAAGTTGCCATACGTTATTTCATAGCTAAGAAAAATGAGCGGTTGGTGTCTTTTATAGCAAAATTCTCTCTGCTCGGCGTTGCAATTGGAGTGGCTGCTCTCATAGTCGTTATGGCTGTAATGAACGGCTTTAGAATTGAGCTTTCGAAAAATATAGTCGGACTAAACAGCGACATAACGATTACATCCGTCAATAAATCTATAGCCGACCCCACAGAAGTAATAGGTACATTATCAAAGTTTAAATTTGTAAAAAATGTTATCCCTACGGTCGTTGGTCACGGTCTTGCCATAGGTCCTAGAGCTTCTCTTGGAGTTGTCATAAAGGGTATGAATTTAGCAGACGTCATTAGTAGGCCGCAGATTTCTCAGAATGTTTCCTTCGGCAGGCTCGTTGAGTTTAATGATAAAGGAAATATTGTTATAGGAGCAGAGCTAGCTGCGAATCTTGGGGTAGGTGTTGGAGACTATGTAAAGCTTGTCTCAGCTCAAATGATTTCAACCGCTTTTGGATCTTTGCCCAGAACGAAAGACTTTCGCGTAGCAGCTGTATTTTCTAGCGGAGTGTATGATTTCGATATAGGAACAGTACTTATGCCTATTGAAAGCGCTTTGGCTTTCCTATCACTACATAATGTAAATATTATAGAAGTTTCAACTAATGACTCAGATAATGCTATCGAGCTGTCAAAAATTATATCTCAAGAGCTAGATGAGGATTTGCGCGTATCCAACTGGCAGACACAATTTTCACAGATTTTTAACGCTTTGAAGATCGAACGCATAGCAATGATGACTATACTAAGCCTGATAGTGCTTGTTGCAGCTTTTAATATCATCTCCAGTCTTTTTATGCTCGTAAAGGATAAAACACACGACATAGCAATTCTCAGAACCATGGGGGCCTCTAAAAGAGATATTATGGCTATATTTGTTATGAATGGAATGATGATAGGTTTTATAGGCACATTCATCGGGGTTGTGCTGGGGGCTGGATTTGCATATAACATTGACTCTATCAAAGGATTTTTAGAAACCTTAACCGGAGTGCAGATCTTTGAGGCAGCTCTATATTTGCTGTATCATCTGCCTGCCAAAATTGAGGTGCTGGATGTGGTGATAATTAGCTCTATCTCCTTGCTTCTCTGTTTCCTAGCCAGTATTTACCCATCCTATAGAGCTGCAAAAATTGATCCAGTGGAGGCTATGCGTTATGAGTAAGTCACCCATCCTGGAACTACGCGATATCTGCAAAGATTACAAGCAGGGTAGCAATATGGTCGAAGTACTAAAAAATTTCTCCCTCACATTATATCCTGGGGAAGTAATAGCCATAGTCGGGGCTTCTGGCAGTGGCAAGTCTACTTTGCTCCATATTGCAGGACTCCTCGACAAAGCAGATTCTGGCGAAGTTATAATAGATGGAAAATTGGTCACGGGTGATGATAGGGTAAAAACCAATATGAGGTTGAATTATTTAGGTTTTGTTTACCAATATCACCATCTGCTCAAGGATTTTTCTGCCAGGGAGAATGTGGCTATGCCCATGCTTATAGCTGGCAAAGATTATGATAAGGCTTTGGAAGATGCAGACCATTTGCTTGCAATGCTAGATTTGCAAAATCGTACATTCAACTTTCCGGGAGAATTATCTGGCGGGCAGCAGCAAAGAGTCGCAATAGCTAGGTCCATGATTAATCATCCCAAAATCATTCTAGCTGATGAGCCCACCGGAAATCTTGATCCTCATTCGGCCCAAACCGTGCTTGAGCTCCTCATATCTACTGCCAAAAAATCAGGCACTGCCATTATACTCGTCACACATAATCAGAATATTGCTTCTATGGTAGATAGGGTTTGTAGGATTGGGTAGATATACAAGATATCGACTTACATCTGAATTATTTCTAGATTTCATTTAATTGGAGACCATTCTCACAATAGAGTCGCAGCAGAAATCTATATATTCTTTGAGGGAATGTTGATCAGATATGAAAGTGTAATTGTCCAGCACGACTGAGTTAGTAATAGAATTGATCATGGTAACTAGATATTCAAGTTTTATCTCCCCTCTTATCTCATTCTTCTTTTGATAATTATGTAAAAGATTAATAAATTCTTTTGCTATTTCAGTTGATCCAATCCCGACAATAGGATTTTCTTGGGATTCTAGTCTTTGCCAATTGATCATGCGTACGAAATCTGAATTGCTACGGTAAAAATCAATAGATCCCTTCAATACTTCATGTAAAAAATCTCTAAATTTTAAATCACCACTTGGCAATTTAATTGCTATATTTTTATTATTATCAATGATGGATTGCTTTACTTCTACCCATAGATTTTCTTTGTTTTTAAAATGATAGAATAATAAACTATGAGTTACTCCTGCTAAATCCCTTATCTGACCCATAGATACACCGGCAAAGCCATGCTGTAGGAATAATTTTTTTGCTGCTTTAATAATTTTTTCCTTTGTGGATAATTCTTTGCTCATAAATCAACTTACTATATGAATTAACTGATTGGTTAATCGATAGTATAGCAATTAATCATTGAGAAAGTCAATAAAAACCCCTACCAAATTACACAAAACTAAAAAAATATACTTTTTACTTGACTGATCAGTCAGTTAAGTAGTAGTATGTTTTTATCGGCAATGAAGCTGGTATTAATAAAAACAATAATAGGAGAGAAATATGTATAAATTACGTAATGCTGTAAATCAGCATAATATTGAGCAGATACAATTACTGTTAAGCCTAAGAAATCAAGATAATTCTAGAACTTATGATATTAATAAGAGATATGGAGGGGCCCAAGGTAGTACTGTTATTGAGGATGCTATAGGCAATGTAGACAAAGACGTGATAAAAGTCTTACTTGGATATGGGGCAGATATTTCTGGCATAGATATTGGGTCTCTAGGAATACATACTGGGCCGATGTTAATGGAGCATCTAGAGTTTATTGACAAAGCACCGACTGAGCTACATCTAGCAATTAAATATGGATGTAACAAATTAGCAGCAGAGCTAATATTAGAAGGAGCTGATGTTAACTCTATAATGACTGATGGAACTACATCATTTGATTTATTTAACTCTTTTCATGAAACTCAGGGAGAGGCTGCTCAAGCGCTGGGCGAATTATTGCAAGCAGAAGATTTGGTCCAATAGCTGGTATGCACTAGTAATGGTTCTGTCGCATATCGGTTGAGCTCACGACGAATTGTTAATTAGGATATAATAAATATTGACAAATAACATAATAAATGTTAATATATATTTATTATTAATTGAATAATAATTCAGAAGATGAGCTTAGCTAAAGAAATATTTATACCACCAGAAAAAATTGAAACAGAATATTTTACTATTAGAAAGCCCTCTTCGCTCGAAGAGTGGAGAGGCTTTATTGATGCAGGCGGAATAAATTTGAAAAATGAAGCAGATTTTAGATTCGCTAGAACATCTATATTTGCAGATTATTTAATTTTAGATCAAGAAGGAGGTTTTGTAGGACAAGTTGAGTTAAAACCTCGGTCACTTGAACAAACAGTGGGGGAATTTTCTATTTATCTTTTGCACAACTCTAAAAATAGTGGTATGGGCACTAAAGTGACTCAGGCTCTAACAAGTCACTTATTTTTACCAGCAATAGGAAAATATACGAATGTGGCATCAGGAGACGAGAGCAATCCAGAGATAGTAGAAGTTCCTTCTCCTTTGCCATTTAAAGGTATTTTTATTCATGTTGATTCCCTTTTTAATTACCCTTCATTATCTTGTGTGATTAAAGTTGGTGCTAGGATAGATAAGGTAGTAAGTGGAGGAGTTTTTTGTAATATTGGGTTAAATAGTACAAGTGATGGTTATACTGAAGAACATGTAAGAAAATTGGTACAGAAGTTTTACTCATTATGCCTAACTAAGCCTGAATATCAAGGGAAGAACATAGAGTTTGAAAAAATCGTGAGGTATAGTCATCCTATGCTTAAAGAAGCTTTTGAAGTATATAAAAAAGATATAATAGATCTTGTAAAATATTCTCCTACACCTCATAGAGTAATTAATTTACTTTCCTATTTTACTGATAATCCTTTAGAAAAAGAATTTCTACAAGCAAATTTTGACTCAACATTTTTTGAAAGAGCAAAACAATCTATAGCAGAAGACGATAGTATACCTGACCGCGCTAAAAGTAGATACTCGCGAGATTTTCAATATATTGCTACACTTCTTGAACCAGAAGATGTAGTTACTATGGAGACCACTCATAATGGACCTACTGTAGAGGATCTTGTATTAACTGGAGTTGCTGCTGAGCATACTGCTTAGTAAGATAGATAACATTAGAAATGCAAGAGAGTTGTTAATCTGAAGTCTTTTAATAGAGCTATCTTTGTGTGCAACTTACAGCAATGTCTTGGGTTAAAACTTTATTACATTGACTATGAATAAGAAATATCCCTGATAATGCAAAATGCTGGCATTGTTAGGTAAATATAGACATTATTAAATCAAATATGATTTGAAAATATTGTTAAGATAAGTTAAACTTACTACTCATCCACCTAAATCTGAAGAGAGGAAATAAAAATGATTACACATTCAAAAACTGCAAGCTTATATATGAAACTAGTGCAGAATCCAGCTAAACTTAAAGCTTCTGTGGAATATCTATATTTGAACAAAGGTGAGATTGACAAACTTCTTGATGGTAATGAGAGTAGATTGCATTATGCCGCTAAATATGGTTCTAAGCAATCAGTGGAAGTATTGCTAGATGCAGGGGCTTCAATCGATGTACAGGACTATTTAGGTATGACGGCTCTAACAATTGCTATTTCAGAAGGTAATACAGATATAGCTTTATTCTTGTTAGACAGAGGAGCTGATCCTGCAATTGAAGAAATCTCGACGATTTGCTCTAATATGTCTACTGAATACGATACGGCCTTGCATTATGCTGTAAGGCATGGGAATGTTGCAGTGGCCGAAGCAATATACGCAAAAAACCCAGAATTACTCGAAACAAAGGGTCATGCAGGTTTTACCCCTTCTCAATTAGCTTGTGGAACTCGTGCTATAGAGGTTATTGAAGCTCTTAACGCATCAGCCGATCACCCTTCAGATGATACGGTACTAGAAACTGGTGCCGTATTGCCACTGGATCCTGCTATTGAATAGAGAAATCCTGGCATGTTATTGATGAAGTGAGCAGAAAAATATGAGAAAAATAGTTTTATTTTTAGGTCTTGGACTATTAATCAGCGCACCAACACTTGCGGGTGCCAACTGCTTTTTGGCAAAAGAAAATAGCAAAATTATCAAACAAGAGGGGGATTGTAAATCACGTCATGCACCTTGTTCAACGTTCAAAATTGCAATCAGTTTGATGGGATATGACGATGGGCTGCTCTTAGACGAAACTCACCCTGAACTACCATTTAAGGAAGGTTACAATGACTGGCTTGATAAATGGAAACAGCCTCATAATCCCCGCCTTTGGATCCAGAATAGTTGCGTTTGGTACTCACAAGTTTTAACGCAAAAACTTGGAATGGCTAAATTCCAAGAATATGTCTCAAAATTTGATTACGGGAATCGAGATGTTTCGGGAGATAAAGGTAAAGACAACGGATTAACACGCTCATGGCTATCCAGTTCTCTGGAGATTTCCCCCGAAGAACAGTCCGTCTTTTTACAAAAACTTATTGATAATAAATTACCAATAAGCCTAAAATCTCAGGAAATGACAAAAAATATCCTTTTTGTTGATGATCTAGTGGATGATTGGGAGCTTTATGGAAAAACAGGAATGGGTTATGTACTTAACCATGACAGAACAGAGAAGTTAGATCTCCAAATTGGCTGGTTTATTGGATGGATACAAAAAGGTAATCATACCATTGTTTTTGTGAATTATATTGAAGATGATCATAAGCAAGACACTTATGCAAGCCTACGCGCCAAAGCTCTTGCGAAAGAAAAATTGATAGAATTGATTAGGCGGAAATAATACTAAGTTTCTTGGAACCCTCTATAATAGGCAAAAATTCTTTGAGAATTGTCTTATATAGACGTTTTTTGAATGGAACTATTATGTCCAGCATATCTGTAGGGCTTGCCCAGCACCATTCTCTAAACTCAGGATTATCAGTATTAACATTGATATCGCTGTCTGTGCCGGTAAATCTTATGAGGAACCATTTTTGCTTTTGCCCCTTATATTGCCCATCCCATAGTTTGTTGATCAAAAACTCTGGAATGTTATAGCTGTACCATTTCTTAGTCTCAGCTAAAATCTCACCAGAGCTGCTCCCAAGCTCTTCTTCCATCTCACGTATTACCGCTCTGCTTGGAGTCTCACCGAGCAATATACCACCCTGAGGCATTTGCCATGCTTCAAACTTACTCTCTACTCTTTTACCTAAAAAAATCTTTTCTTCATGATTGATAATCATCATACCAACACCATGTCTATATGGAAGATCTATTGAACTTGTATATTCAGGGAGTTTTGACATTATTGTTTGCCTCCTCCATCATATAAGAAACTGACACAAGTTCTATGCCTTTTTCCTCCAAGGTTGGAAGCCATGCTTTTAACGTGTAAATAGTCACGGGATATCCTTGAGCATAGGCAACCGCATATTTGTTAGACTGCGCCAACTCAATAAGCTTATCCAAATTATTCTTGATGGAAGCCACGTTGGGCTCAGTATCCAGAACAATATTTGCAGATACCACAGACATGCCATTTTCGCCTTCCAAAATAGGATCACTATTAACACGTCCCACAAATAGCTTCAGATTCCTCTTCCTCAGCTCATCAATTACTGAAGCTAACTTCGATGTGTCTGCTGTAAATATCTCTTTATAGCTGCCATATACCCCCTTATAACCTTCAAATGGCTTGAGCAGGGAACTAAGCCTAGCCGTATTTTCCTCATTTCCTAGACTCAGCAATATTGGCATATGACCGGGCGATTCCATAGGGTATCTTTTTGTTTCAAAAGGTAAATATATGTATATCTCATGTTCTAGTTCATGAGCTTTTTGCATGAGAGGTTTAAGGGTAGTTGTATAAGGAAGAAACCCGAGCGCTATTTCTTTAGGAAGGGACAACGCCAGCTCTGTAGAGATCTTATTTAATCCTAAATTCGTCAGCAAAATTGCAATTTTTGGCTTATTATTTTTAGCAACTGCTACACTAGCATCTGGCTTATCTTCTTCCAAAGATACTTCGTCTGTTACGCCAACTCCACCATGCTTTACAACGGCATGGTTTCCTGATGGAAGGTGGTCTGAGTCAAACTCGTAATATTGCCCTAACTTAACAGCATTGGCAATATTCTTTGGCATTACAAACACCACACCATATAGCAAAAGCGCAGCAAGAATCGACGACAACACTATGCTAACAATGAACAGTGCCTTTTTGATTTTCTGTCTTACAATGCGATCATTCAACATATTTTTACTTTTTATCTGCTATACCAATACTGAGACCATGAATCAAATCATAGGCCCTAGAATATTGATAATCGTTTTTATACATGTCGGACATTTGAAGCTTTGCAGATTTTTTCTCTTCTTTGTCTTCTGCTTTAGAATCATCTTGTTCTGACTCTGTATCGTCTTCTGTTGTCTTTTCACTGTCCTTCAAGTAATTTTTAAGTATTACTTCTGGCAGTTTTTTATTTGACTCATCATCTTGAGGATAATCAATCTTCGCTTGCTCAACTATTATGTCCGGAATAATTCCCGTACCATTAATACATTCGCCACTTGGAGTATAATATTTGGCTATTGTAAGATAGAGCGCCGAATTATGGCTTAGAGGCATAAATTGCTGCACAGAACCTTTACCGAAGGACTTAGTACCCATTATTACAGCACGCCTATGATCCTTCAAAGCACCTGCTACTATCTCAGACGCAGAGGCAGAGCCAGCATTTATTAGAACAACCACAGGCACTTTAGGTGCTTTCGCAACGAATTTGCTAGCAGAATGGTTAGTGATACTCGCTTCAGTTCTTCCCTTGGTGCTAACTATCTGGCCAGAATCCAAGAAGTATTCACTCACAGCCACGGCTTGATCTAAGAGACCTCCAGGATTATTGCGCACATCAAGAATAATACCCTTAATAGGAGCTTTAGAATGTTCTATTACGGATTTCATTGCCTTCTTTAGCTCTGTAATCACAGTCTCATTAAATGTCACTATGCGTAAATATGCTATATCCCCATCTCTTTTGGATTTCACAGCCTTAAGCTTAACAATCTCACGAGTAAGTTCAAATTCCCGCACCTTATTTTCGCCTTCACGTACTATAGTAACCTTAACTTTTGTTCCAGGCTCACCTCGCAGACTCTTTATAGCTTTGTGAAAACCGGTTTTAGCAATGGCTTTTCCATTGACAGCTATAATATAATCCCCTGCTTTAATCCCAGCGCGGTCTGCAGCCAAATCATCTATGGGAGAAATAATTTTAATTGCATTTGGCTCAGGAAGTATTTCTACACCTATGCCACCAAATTCGCCCTTAGCCCATTCCACGAAATCCTTCAGCTCATCATCTTTCAGGTAAGTAGAATATGGATCAAGAGAAGAAACCATGCCAGTGATTGCTGCATCAAGCATCTTTTGCTTATCTGGATCTTCCACATAATCCTGCTGAGTTTTCTCGAAGATTTCCTGGAATTTCTTATATTCCGGACTGTTATTTCCCTTTTCCGCATTTACCATAGGAATGAAGAGAATAAATGATAAAATGAGTAATAATTGCTTCATATATTTAAACATCTAAATTATTAATTATCTGATCCATCTTAGTTAGGGCCTGTTCGTAGATAAACTGGAATCTTTTTTCTGGTTTTTTCCCCATTAAATCATCGACCATTCTAGCAGCATTTTCTAAGTCATCCACTACTACCTTCACCAGCGTACGGTTTTTAATATCCATAGTGGTTTGTTTGAGCTGGGCTGAGTTCATTTCACCCAATCCTTTAAACCTACCTACCTCTATTTTGACCTTGCTCTTCTTAAGCAGCTCAGCTGTAATCTTTTCCTTATCTTTGTCATCAGTAGCATAATAAGTCTGAGTTCCCTGTGTCAATTTATATAGAGGCGGTCTTGCAATATACAAATGCCCGTCTTTAATAAGCTGTGGCATACGAAGGTAAAAAAATGTCATAAGCAGCGAGGCAATGTGAGCTCCATCTACGTCCGCATCCGTCATAATAATCACTTTCTCATATCGCAAATTATCTTTCTTATAATTGCTGCCAGTACCACAAGCAAGAGCTATTTCAAGATCCTGAATCTCCTGATTTTGTATTATTTTATCATTCGTTGCACTAGCAACATTTAAGATCTTCCCACGCAGAGGTAATATGGCCTGATTTTCCCTGTTCCTAGCCTGTTTTGCTGAACCTCCAGCGGAATCTCCTTCCACTATGAATATCTCGGTCCCAATTTGGCTATTCAGCGTACAATCCGCCAATTTGCCTGGGAGACGGAGCTTTTGCATCACATTCTTACGATTTACAGCTTTTTCGGACCTTCTATTTAACCGCTCTTCAGCTATCATCAAGAAATGTTCAATGAGTTTATCGGCTTCAGCTTTGTTACCACTTAGCCAATGATCAAAACGATCCTTAATATTATTTTCAACTAACCTAACAGCAGATTGAGATACTAACTTTTCCTTAGTTTGCCCCTGAAATATCGGATCATGTATAAAAATTGAAATTATTATACGCGCGCCTTCAATAATATCCTCAATAACTATGCTGGAAACTTTTTTATTACCTAAAATCTCACCATAATTACGCACAGATTTTAAAAGAGCTGCACGCATACCCTGCTCATGAGTACCCCCTGAAGGAGTGGGAATTGTATTGCAGTAAGAATTGATAAATCCATCATCTTGTGTCCAGGCCATGGCCCATTCTACCCTGCCTATTTTACCTTCAAATTTGGCCTCTCCTGAGAATATACCATCCGTTACAGTACCGATGCCTACAAGCTCAGATCTTAAGTAATCTTCTACTCCTTTAGGGAAATGTAATATATCGCTAGCAGGCACATTGTCAGTGCGTAGTAGCTCCGGACAGGACCAATGAATCTCTACTCCTTTGTATAGATAGGCCTTTGACCTAGCCATATTATATAATTTTCTTGCAGAAAAACTTAAGGAAGGGCCAAAAATTTCTTCATCATGGTGAAACGTAATACAGGTTCCGCTTTTGTGAGTACATGGCTTGGATGTAAGCGGAGTTACAGGAGCACCTCTGCTATATTCCTGCCTATATAGCATCTTATTGCGATATACCTCAACAACTAACCTGCTGGAAAGAGCATTTACCACGGAAATACCCACCCCATGGAGACCACCGGCCGTGGAATATGATTTATCAGAGAATTTTCCGCCAGAGTGTAGGGTGGTAAATATTACCTCTAGGGCGGATTTATCAGGAAATTTGGGATGCATATCGACCGGAATGCCGCGACCATTATCTTCTACGGTTACGCTCCCATCTTCGTTCATCTGAAGCTTGATAAAAGTAGCATATCCCGCAACAGCTTCATCCATGGAATTATCCAGCGTCTCTGCTACAAGGTGGTGCAGGGCGTTTTCATCCGTTCCACCAATATACATTCCTGGCCTGCGGCGAACCGGTTCAAGCCCTTCTAGCACCTCAATGTCTTCAGCTGTATAGCTCTTTTCCTTGCTGCTTTGCTTTGGGCTGGCAGCAATAGTAAATAAATCCGTCATTTCTGTAATTATAAAACTTATAACAGACTACGCTAACGAAGGAAGAAAATCAAGAGCTAGACTGTTATGGAGCATCTTTATTATCCATTTCCCAAATTAAATTGAGCAAATGCGATTTAAGGACGAATCTGCCTAAGCGTATACTTCATACGTACCTAAAGATGAGATCCGCAAAATCGCTTTTGATCGGCTAATTTCGGGAATGGTGAGACATTGGATGAAAATTATCCAGTGTCTCTTTGAGTTTATCCACCTGCACATGAGTGTAAATTTGGGTTGTGCTGATATCTGCATGACCAAGAAGCTCCTGAATAACTCGCAGGTCTGCTCCTCCGGCCAGTAAATGGCTCGCAAAGCTGTGCCTAAGCACATGAGGAGATAGTTTTTCTGGATCAAGCCCAGCTTTTATAGCAGCTTGCTTAAGCAAAAGCGCAAAGTTCTGCCTTGTCATATAGCCAGACGAGGAAGAGGATGGAAAAAGATATAGGTTGGTTTTGGCCGGGTTTTTTATGAAAAAATCTCTGCACTCTAAGTATTTCTTCACATGCTGCAGCGCTTTGTCGGTTATAATCACTGCGCGCTCTTTGTTTCCCTTGCCCACAACTCTGATATAATTATTCCCCGATATATCCGTAACCTTTAGACTCACAAGCTCTGATACCCTAAGGCCGCTGGCGTATAACAGACTCACCATGGCTTTAAGCCGAATATTCTCGTGGGAATCACCTACGCAGGCTTCCAGCAATCTCTTGATTTCCTCCACGGAAAGCATTGATGGAAGGGGCACCGAATATTTTGGCATATCGATCAGCTGAGCAGGATTTTCCTTCACCAAAGATTCCGAGATAAGAAAGCCGTAGAAGCTTCTTATGGCAGAGATTTTGCGGGCAATAGAACGCGGCCCAACTTTGTTTTTAGAGAGGAAATGAATATATTCACGGATATCATCAGGCGCCACCGCAGTTACGTCAGCCCGTTTGAGATAGGCCACAAAATCATTGAGATCACGACTATAGCTAATCACAGAGTTCTTCGCCACTCCACGTTCAGCAAGCATCATTTCTAGGAATTGTTCTATGAATAACATAATGTAAAGCCTTACATATAGAGGCACCCGTCCGCCTTCGCTAAAGCTGCGTCGGATACTCATTTTTCTTAAGCTCGCTTCGCTCGCTAACGAAAAATGGTGGAGGCCAGGGACGGAATCGAACCGACGCATGAAGGATTTGCAGTCCTCCGCATTACCACTTTGCTACCTAGCCTAAGAGAGGTATTTTTACATAAAATATCACATAAAAGCAACATATTTCTGGGATGAGCTCTGTCAAGGCAACGTGTACCAACTTGCCTTACCCTGTCCAAGGCGCAGTATACTACCCTGCTTAACCATTTCTGCAAGTCGCTTTTTAAGAGTATTACGATTGGCGCTTGTGATTGTCTCAATATCACCAATGCCAAGTCTGCCATGCTCTTGAATCAAGCTCAAAATACGGCTTGTAAGCTCTGGTATATGTAGCATGAGAGATTTTTCTATAGAAATCTTATGCTCAAGGTGAATTTTTTGTTTTTGTAAGCTCCTTAGGAAAAATGTCAGCCATGGTGCAAAATCTGGCGAGTTAGACTTAAAGCTACCTTGTGTTCTACGAAGCGCCAGATAATAGCTTTCCTTACTTAGCTCTATCACACTCTCCAGAGAGCTATAAGGCACATAAAGATATCCTGTCTTTAGAAGGAGCAAACTTGTCAAGATCCGAGATAATCTTCCGTTTCCATCCTGAAATGGATGAATTGCCAAAAATTCTACTGTAAATATTCCAATAACAACCAAAGGATGGAGAGATTTTTTTTCTAGCTGTTCTCTAGTCCAAAAAATAAGCTCCTGCATCTTCAAGGGAGTTTCAAAGGCAGAAGCTGTTTCAAAAATAACACCAATGCTTTTTCCTGATTCATCAAATGCTTCCACATGGTTGGGTAATTTTTTATACTCACCCTTATGCTTTTGATCTTTCTCAGAATATTTTAAAAGCCACCCATGAAGCTGTTTAATAATATTTTCAGACAAATCAACATTTTGAAAGCTTTGGAATACCTCTTCGCATACCAAAGCATATCCTGCAACTTCCTGCTCATCCCTTGAAATAAAAGACTCAGTTTCTAGGCTAGATAACAAAAGTTCTACTTCACGATCAGATAATTTTGAACCCTCAATACGAGTTGATGAACCAATACTTTCAATTGTTGCAACCTTGCGTAAAGTCTGTAATCTTTCTGGAGTAAGCCTTCCAAGAAGTTGCCATGCACCTTTGAACTCATCCAGCTCTCCGATCAAGGAAAGAATCTCTTGTGTAATAATTAACCTAGATATGTCATGCACTTGTGATACCCGTATTTATATCCGAACATACCTTATTATACCCAAATATATCCAAACGAGCAATACATTTATTTTGATTCAGCAACTAGTCCGAATGTTTTGTTATATTCTGCTCCAGAAGTAGCCTGTGGTAATAAGCTTTGATGCTGGGAAGATCATATTTCCCCTCATATTTACCAGAGATATGGATGATCTTTGCAAGATAGTTGTTAATTTGCTCCTGATCCTTTGGGGTTTCGCTCTCATCCAAAGCGCTAAACAGCTCATTTTTGAGCTTACCAATGTAAGAAAGGAAGTTTTTAAAGGATTTTGCGATCAAGACAAGATCAGCTGGTTTTAGTACGAATAAGCCAACAACTACAATTAGAGCTAATTCGGCTAATGTCATATCTACTCTTCTACAGCTTCAACTGATACTACTTCTGGGACGTAATATTTCAGCATAGATTCTATACCATTTTTAAGCGTAATGGTAGAGCTTGGGCAGCCAGAACATGCACCTCTTAATTCAAGCAGTACTACGCCATTCTCAAACCCACGATAAATAATATCACCACCATCCATAGCGACGGAAGGCCTAACCCTCGTTTCAATAATTTCCATTATCTGCTTTTCGATATCCCCTAAATGTTCCTGCGGAATCTCAACAGCAATTTTAGGCTTGTCCAATATAGGAAGCTTTGCTACCAAATGACCCATGATAGCCTCCAGAACTTCCGGCTTCAGAACTTCCCATGTAGAATTATTCTTCTTGGTGATTGTAATAAAATCACTGCCAAAAAACACAGCATCAACGTCATCAATAGAGAATAGCTTACGAGCCAGCGGGCTGCTCACGGCATCTTTTGGAGATGAAAAATGCACAGGTTTTTCTGGGCTGATGTCCTCACCGGGCAAGAACTTCATAGCATTGGGATTGGGTGTAATTTCAGTTTGTATGAACATAAGAATAATTTGGGAAATGGTACCCGCGGCCAGACTTGAACTGGCAAGGGCCGAAGCCCCACGGATTTTAAGTCCGTTATGTCTACCATTCCATCACGCGGGCAGAAATTTAATTTGAAATATCTGTGGCATAATATTACAAATGCTTGGACTATGCAAGCGGCTTTTTGCTATTATAGCAGGTGCTTAATTCCTAACCAGCAGCCATGAACATATTATATACCGTACTTTCAAAGGGCTTTCGTAATTTTTTTAGCATTAGCTCATTGTTAAAATTAGTATTTTTATACGCTTTGGCTGTTCTGTATATTATAATCACTACATTTGATTTCTCACCCAATATTTTCCGAAAAGATACAAAGCATAAACTTGCCATCTATAGCATAGAAGGAAGAATTGGAGAGGCACGAGCCTATGAGAGAACATTAGCCGCTTTAAAAAACATGGGATGGGATTATGTAGGATGCAGTTTCTATCCACCTCTGACAAATTATACACTAACTAGACATTTCTACGTTGTAGCCGCTAACTTAGTAAATTTAGTTACTAGGCCAGAAGTAAATATTGCCTTAACTCACTATGTAACCATTGTACCTACAGGCTATAATTTAGTATATCTTAACGTCCCTGATGTAATGCTATATAGCACGCAAATGAGATTCCTAAAGGAACATGAGCATCTTAAGAATTACGACGGATATATAGACCTCTATAGTGTAACGAATATAGAAAACAAAACATTGAAGGAAGTACTACATAACCATGGCAAGGACGATGCTCTAATCATCCCAGCATATCTTGCTCAAAACAAACTAGAATTCATCAAGCCCTCAAGCTATGACAAAGCAGTAATAACCGGAAGCACCTGGGGATGTAATAGGGATTCTTTCAGATTTGCTCGAGTGCTTTATAAGCTGGGGCAGGACAATATATTGGTAGCCTACGGTCTTAGAGATGTTTTCGAATATTTAGGAGATCCGTATTTGGGAATGGCAGAGAAATATGGCCCTCCTATATATTCTCTAATAGAGCTACAAAGAAAAGGTGGGATAGCATTAGTGCTGCATAATCTCGAACATTTCGTTGCTGGCATTCCAACATCGAGACTCGCAGAAGGAATTATGTCTGGCTCTGTCGTCATTTCAGACAATCATCCTTTTCTTCGTAAATATTTTGGCGATAATATACTTTATTTTGATAGTTTTCAAACTATCGATAACATGTATTCTCAGATCAAAACTCATATAGATTGGATCAGATCTCATCCTCAAGAAGCGGAAGTAATGACCAGAAATGCATATGATATATTCCTTAAAGATTGGACATTGGAGGTGCAGCTACAGAGGGTTATAGAAACTATAAACTCCACCAAAACCTGATAGAATGTTTCACGTGAAACAATTTAAGGCTATAGTAACAACTAAGGTGTCAGGGATAACATCACAAATGGATGGAAAAGGAAGAAAATAATGATCTCTATAGGGCTAATGACTGGAACATCAATGGACGGTATTGACGCTGCTTTGATGGACACGGATGGTGACATCTCTATCACTGATCTTGGCAATATATATCTTCCATTTACCGATGAGCAAAAAATCCTGTTTAAGGCAGCAGAGCTTGCTGTAAGGAACTCCCATGGTGATATGGAGCAAGCAGCCCTAAACTATCCGCATGCTATAGAGCAATATGCTCAGCAAGAGCTAAATATCCAAGATTTTAAATCAGATGTAAAGTCACTAGATGAAGCTATTCATCTATCAACAGAGCTACATTTGCAAGCGGTACAAGAACTACTTAAAACAACAGGCCATAAAGCTCAGGATATCGATGCGATCGGCTATCATGGACAATGTCTATTCCATAGCCCTTCCGAGAAAATCTCAATTATAGTAGGCGACGGCCAATATTTAGCTGACAAAACTGGAATTACCGTCGTGAATGATTTCCGCAGCAATGATATCGCTCATGGGGGTCAAGGTGCACCATTTGCACCTCTGTACCATCAAGCGCTTGCTGTTCGCGATAATAAAATCCCATTAGCAGTCGTGAACTGCGGCGGTATTGCCAATATCACAGTAATTACAGGCAAAGGCGAGGATGATATTATAGGCTTTGATACAGGTCCAGGAAACGGCTTGATAGACAAATTAGTAAGACAGCGCACAAGCGGAGCGGAGTTCATAGATAGGGACGGTAAGTATGGCTCTAAAGGCAAGGTTCATGAGGATGTAATAGAGGCTTTGTACCAAAAATCTGTCAGCAAATATGGCAAAAATTTCTTTGAAATGAATCCTCCTAAAGCATTGGATATAGGTGATATGAGCCTTATTCCAGAATTAGATATTTTATCTATAGAAGATGCCTGCGCAACTTTGGAAGCCTTTACCACGACCAGTATAGCAAGCAGTTTAAAATTTGTAAAACTAGAGGTGCCAAAAACATGGATTTTGGCAGGTGGTGGATGGAATAACCCAGTTATACGCGCAAGCCTTGAGCAGCGATTGCCTTACATAAATATAATGACAGCGGATGAAGCTGGTTGGAATTCAGCTGCTATGGAAGCTCAAATTTTTGCATATTTCGCAGTTCGCTCGCTGCAAAGCAAGACCCTTAGCCTGCCCAAAACAACTGGAGTTTCTAGCCCTATGACTGGCGGGAAAATATATAAGTCAGACAAGCCTCTATAATATACTCAACCCATATTCGGAAACAATCAAATCCAAATCCCTCTTCACCTCCACCAAAGCTGTTTCTGATAGGGCTTCACAGCGCACGGTAAGTGTGGCTTCCGTGTTGGAAGCTCTAATGAGCCACCAACCATTTCCGCTTTTGCATCTTATGCCGTCAATATCTATAAAATCTCTGCCTATTTCCTTTAAGTAAGCCTTAATTTCATCAATAATTATAAACTTCTCGGAGTCCAAAACTCGAAGCTTAATTTCTGCTGTGTTATAGGCTGGTGGAAGCTTTGCTACAAGCTCTTCGAGCGAAAGCTGAGATTTGCTGAGCAAATCTATCATCCGAAGCGCTGCATATATTCCATCATCATAGCCATAATATTTATCTGCGAAAAATATATGGCCGCTCATTTCGCCAGCAAGTAATGCTTTTTCTTGCCTAATTCTATGCTTGATTATTGCGTGGCCAGTTTTGGACATTATAGCTTTGCCGCCCAAATCATTTATATAATCAAACAATATCTGGCTAGATTTTACTTCTGCAATTACCGTCGCGCCTGGGTTAGCTTTCAATATTTCTTCTGCGAAAATACAGAGAGTTTGATCCCCTGGCAGTATCCTCCCAGTACTGGTAACAAAAACCACCCTGTCAGCATCCCCATCCAAAGCGATCCCTAAATCACAGGAATTTTTCTCCATCACTTCAAGTAACATTGTGAGATTTGCAGGAATGGTTGGATCCGGCGGGCGATTAGGAAAATTACCATCAATTTTCTCATTGATCATGATATTAGTATTAGGTAAATGATTTAAGATTTTAGAAACCACTTCTCCGCTAGCTCCATTTCCAGGATCCCAAGCAACCTTAAGATCTTTTGAGACGCTTATATCTTCGAGTACACGGTCTATATACTGAGCACTAAAATCTATGGAGTTAGGCTCATTGAATTTCTTGAATGTATATTTTTTGTCTGAGGCAAGGATCATGTCCCTAAGCTCAATTATACCATCACCAAAAAAAGACTCCCCATCAAGGATCATTTTAAACCCGTTATCCTCCTTGGGATTATGGGATGCAGTGATTATTATTGCCCCGGCTGGAGAGGTTTTCTTATTCGCGAAATATAATAAAGGAGTTGGCACTAAGCCAACAGATAAGGGGTTAGATCCAGATTCTATGATACCCTGAACCAAAGGATTATAGAGCGATGGAGAACTTAATCTTCCATCAAAACCTACAATCACTTGGCCGCCCTCACATAACATCCCAAAGTAGTATCCTACGAGATATGCTATATTCTCATCAACTTCTTCGGGGTACTTTCCCCTTATGTCATATAAACGGAATATATTTGGCTGCATAGTTGCTCCTTGCAAGGTCGGTCCTGTTTTGTTAACATAAGCTACTTAAAACTACAAGTAGTATATGAAATTTTTAGCATTTGAAACAGCCTCTGGCAGATGTTCTGCTGCAATATCAGAAGGGCATGAGATATTAGCAACCGAACTAATTACTGCAAATTCGCAGCAGGCTGAAAATTTGCCTCGTATAATAGCTATGATTTTGGAGAAAGCTAAGCTTGGCTTATCTGACATAAATTATATAGCCACAACTTCGGGACCAGGCAGTTTCACTGGCATCAGAATAGGTTTAAGCACAGCTCTAGGCCTTAGTATGGCAGCATCCATAACCCCAATAATCGTCAGCAATTTCGGCATCATAAATTACCGTATAAGAGAGCAATATCGCGATTTTGACTATGCAGTGAGCTTAATTGACGCCTATAGAGGCGAATGTTATATAGAGATTTTTGATAAGCAAAGCAAGTCGCTTGCCGCCCCCGAATTGGCTTCTATAGAAAAAATAAAAAATATTATGGAAAATCTAGAGGGCAAAATAGTCTGCGCTGGCAGTGGCGCGGTCAGAATATACGGCTTAGTACCTAATCTCATAACACTTCCCCGTTTCCCTTTCCCAGATGCTCGGATAGTCTGCAGGCTCGCCAATGTACAGCTGTTGAAAGGCAGTTTTTCTAGCAAAATAGAACCATTGTATATTAGACTACCGGATGCAAAGCTGCCAGCCTAAATGCCATAGCTAGTTATAACTTTCAGCTAAATATGAGCCTACTGTTTATTTTCTTAAGTTATTAATATATCATTATATATTATAACGAATAATCTAACTTCAATGAGTAGCATCTATCACATAATTGACCGCATACCATGCTTTGAAGCAGAAGGTATGTATCATGAGTATGAAGAGCTTGCCAATTTACTTGTAGAGTCAGGGCAGCTTAGGGTAGATACCGGAGGTAAATGCAATTTTGCTAGGTGGGTTGATGCCGGCAAAAACGTGAGTCTGATGATTAGTAAAGAGCAGCTGGAAGGAGATTTGCTTAAAGAAACCATCTCAAGATTAGAAAAAATCTATAATTCTCCCAAAAAAGTCCAGAGTATCATAGATAATTGCAATGCTCAAATAGCAAAACATATCCCCATTGAAAAGGATCTGAGGTTAAAATTAGCAAGAATTTTAGTACAATCCACTCACTCCATTGTAATGAGATGGCTTCTTCTCGAAAAGGTAGAGGCTTTCGTTTCCTATTCTTACAATATTGGCGATATGATGGATGTCCAAACCTGGCAAACTTCCGGCAGCAATAGCGGTATGCAAAGTACAGATGGCAGAGATGTTGCAGTATATGTATCAGCTGGCGGGGATCCATTAGCTCCAACAGATCCGAAGTTAACAACTCAAGGAGATGGCTGGCCAGCTGTAGCGCGCATGCAAATAATTGCTGGGCAAGAACTCGGGCATTATTCTGATATCAAGCGAAATAATTCAGGCCACCAAATAGGCAGACATTCCGCGAACTTCTCATGTACCAGGGCAACGCCTCATGTTAAGGCTGGGCGCGTAAATGATCTTAAAGGCTGCGATGCTGTAAGAGATCAATTAATAAAACACGGCTTGAGCAATCTCCTGCATCACGAATCTTCCCTGAAATTTTATAATCGAAACAAGCTCCGGAACATGAGGTCGCTATACCACAAAGTGATGTGTTTGATATATAGAAAAAAACTCCTAAAACTTGCTAAGAACCCAGATTGGCTTTTCGTAAGGAAATTTGACTCCGAACAATATATGGGACTAATGCTGGATGCGATGATAGAGGATATGAAATTTAACTTAGCGCCAGTTGCAGACGTTTATAAACGTGACGACAAGGAAGCTGAGATAGCAATAGCATGTGTGGAAGCATTGGCACGGGTACCTCAACAGGCTAATAAATGGGGGCATATTACCACATCTGTAATGATGAAGAACCTATATATAGTCTATTATCAGGAAGTAATCCCTGACCTAATCAAAATCTACGAAAATATTACAGGGTCTCCCTATAAACCGAATTTAAATAGGATTCCCGTAAGCTTTAAAAGCAAATTGAAAAAGCTGTTTGCCAAGAAAGATTTGCCGTACAGAGATTTAGAGAATTAATGAGAAATAGGTTATGAGTCGGGAAGAGAGGCCTTTATTAGCACGTTACAGCAAAGATACTCCACTTTCAGAAGAAGCAAAAAGTGTGTTAGCTGCATCATTTGCATATGGTGCTGATCCAGTATGGGGAAATATCGATGAGAGGATCTTACCAAGCGGCTGTGAAGTCCTTTTATCAGAACTGTTTGAAGAAGAAGGTGGAAATAAGTGTCGTGCGACTGTAATTATTGACCGTGCAGCTAAGACCATTACATATGCCATAGCTGGTACTAGAATAGACCAAGGTCTTGATAAAGCCAAAGCCGATCTTGGCGATGATGCACGGCTTGCTATTGGGTGGTTGCCAGAAAAAGTAAAGCCTCTAAAAAAGCTTAATGGATTAATTATTACCGAATTGGGTGCAGAGCTAAAGGACTATACAATCGATTTTATAGGCCATTCACTTGGAGGAGCTCTTGCCGATGTTGCAGCCACTGATATGTTACTACAAATGGATGTTAGGGAGCAGAAGCCTCCGAAAATTTCATCAACAACATTTGAAAACCCAGGGGCCTATACGGCTGTAAAAAATCTCTGCAAGCAATATGGTACAAAGATAGAGGATTTAAAAGGTAGAATAAAATTTAGAGTTTTTAATAATAGGCCTAATGGTATTAATACAATGGACCAACAAGTGGCAGAAAAATTAGGAGGAATACACACCATAGTACCAAATGACCAAAAACCTGTGAATGGCTTTAGTATGATGTGTGGCAATATAGCCAAGAAATTGCGCAAGATACCAATTTTAGGCAAAATAATGAAATTTCTATCATATGGAAGAATTACCAAGCAAGTAGCGGATCATAGTCTAGCAAATTTTGAAAATGTCATTGTCCAAGGAGATGGACAAATTAGGTCCAAAGGCCAGCTTATGACAGTGGAAGAGGCATTACAACCAGCACCTAAAATAATGGAAACTTCTTTCAGAGCAACGGAGTCATCCAGGCGACTCAGCGCAGCACAGCAGCTTGGTGCACCCGCGAGATAAGTATAACGATTCCTCACTCGCTAACACAGTGAATATTAACCACATAATTCTTAACAATATCTGTAGGATTATAATTTGTAAAAACATCATAAGTAGAATTTGCTGCAAAGGAGCTATTATTGCGCCTTAAGAAATCTATTAAACCATCCAAGCCTATTGCTACACCTATAGTACGCGAAACGACCTTTGTATTGGGATTGTCATAATAATCTATCTTTGCAGTCACCACCCCCACTATATTAGAATTTTTATCAAGCAGTGGCCCTCCACTATTGCCATGATCCACTACATCAGTAAAGCTAATGCTGCTAAATCCATGATTCGGATTCCGTGTAACATCAAGTACTTGCGCCTCTCTAATCAAGAACTCTCCTATTTCTCCATATTGTAATGGGTATCCTACGGTAAATAGCGTATCGTTTTTGATGATCTGATCATAATTTATTCTTAAATATGGCACTCTCTCTGGCTCAGAAACTGAACTTAACAAGGCTAAGTCAAGCTCTGGGTCAATTACAACTATCTCTACTTTGGTAGGCTTCACAGCGCCTCTAACAGCAATATTTTTGCAATTCGTGACAACATGCCGATTAGTAACTATTTGATTCTTGTTAACAAAGAATCCGCTACCTATGCTAATGTTATATGTTTTGCCTGCTGCAAGACCTGCAAAACGTATTTCATCCCAGGCTTTATCATCTGAAAAAGCAGTATATGGTAACAAAATTACCCAAAAGGCAAAATAATGTATAAATAAACGCATAATCTAATATTCAAAACTCTGATTACCTAAGTATAATACAAAAGCAACTATTGATGAAAAATATCCGCAGTTTTATATGGTCTACAAGCACTTTTTCTTTATTGTTGGCAAATAAAGCATCATAATGAACTGCTCAGTTAAGTACAATTTGTGGATTTATGCTCAAAATTTTTGATTTATTTAAGAAACAAACCCAGGATACTGATGCGTCAACAACGACATCTTCAGCCCTAGGATCATCCAAAACCTGGTTTGAGGAGCGTTATGAAATGGCTCTAACGCAGCGCAATTGGATGTTTTTCATGGCATCACTCTGCATAATTGCTGTTGGGCTATCTGTCCTTGCTGTAACAAAAATTTCCCTGTCTAAGGAATTTGATCCATTTGTAATCCAGATAGAAGATACCAGTGGCCTAGCAAAGGTTGTAAACCCTATTTCATCAGAAGCACTTAGTGGAAATGAAGCTTTGGCACGTTATTTTATCAAAAAATATGTAGTAGCAAGGGAAACATATAATCCTATAGACTTCGAAACCAGAGCTCATAAGATAGTGAGGCTACTATCAACGCCACCGATATATAATTTTTATATTGGATATATAAAAAATAAGAATAATGATCCTAGCATATTTTATGGTCAGAAAAATACCACTTATCTTGCTGTAAAGTCCTGGTCTAAACTTGATCTCAAACGCTATGTGTTCAGGTTTTCCATTAATGAAACAGTCGGAGATAGACGGACAATTAATAAAATTGCTATAGTAGATATTGACTATGTTCCAATGTCACTCACGGAAGATGAAAGAGATATAAATCCGGTAGGATTTCAAGTTACAGGGTATAGGGTAGATGATGACAATAGCTAAAATTACAGCAAATCCCAAATTAATTCTACGTTGTCGCTACGGCACTCACTTAGTATTAAATAGTATTCGCACCTTGCTCCTAGTATTATTCAATTTAGGATTTGCTATAGCTAATAACATCAGATATTTAGTAGCTATCGCTCTAATCCTGATGACTTCAGTAGTAAGTTTCGCTGATGAAGATCTCTCAATTACTACAGATAGCAGGATAAAAACCTATGTCTATAGTCCTAACGAAGTTTATTTGTTGGTAGTACATTCAGGATTCCAGTCCCAAATCGAATTTGCTAAAGGAGAAGAGATCCACACTATTTCCCTGGGCGATTCATATGCGTGGAAAATCACCCCTCTGGGCAACAGATTGTTTGTAAAACCACTTGAAAAAAATATACGCACCAACATGACAATCCTCACCAATAAAAGAACTTACCAGTTTGATATAGTGGCAAGAGAGCTTGACGGTGATGATGACAAGGATTTAGTATATGTATTAAGGTTCTACTATCCCAATAAGAAGATTAGGTAATTCATGAGTACAGAACCTACAAAGCAAGAACCTTCCATACAAAATAAAGCTCCAGATGCGGATAAAGCAGTGAGCACACCTGAAGTAAAGGAAGAGATATCCAAGGTTGCGGCCAGTCCAAAACGCAATATCATGGTGCTCATATCCATGGGGGTAGGCTTTGCAGTAATGGCATATAACCTCCTGGCTCCTCAGTTTTTCTCTCAGAAAAAAGATGATATTAATGATCATGTATCAACCCCTAGCACAATCTCAAAACCAGCAGAGTCTACATCCGATGCGCCACCCATACCTAAATTACCAGAGCCACCAAAACTAGTAGCTCCAGCGCCACCTGCTCCAACGGAAGAGCCTAAACCTATGGATATGGCTCAAATGCCTTCTGCTACCGCAACCCCTCAGGCTGCAAACATGCCGTCTGCTGCTCCAGCTGTCTTACCATCAGAAATAGTAAGTAATTCAGATGATGCAAAGAAACGTAAAGAAGCTAAACGTAAATCTTCTATTGTGTTGATCGCAGGGGTCCCGCCAAAAAAGAGTGATGCTGAAATAGCGCAGCTAGCAAATTTCAAGAAGCGTGGAGATTTAACGCACTTACTCAGCCAAGGAAAAGTCATTGATGCAGTAACTGAAACTGCAATAAACACCGATTTCGGTGGTGAGGTTAGAGCTGTAGTCTCTAGAGACGTGTATTCTGAAGATAGCAAAATAGTAGTGATACCAAAAGGCTCGCGAGTATTTGGTGCCTACAAAACTGGAGTAGATGCAACATACGGCCGTGTATCAATTGCTTGGAACAGGATAGATTTGGCTAGTGGCTATACATTAAATTTTGCAGGTGACGCAATAGACAATCTCGGAAGAAAAGGGATACATGGCAGGGTGGATAATAAATATGTGGATACTATGACAAATGCTGTCCTCATGTCTGCTATTAGCATTGGTATCGCCGCGGGAATTGATAAATTGGTACCTCCGGTATCTAACACACAAACTGCTGCTAATGCTCAAGTAGCCACTAACATGCAAAATTCTGCACAAGCAACCTTTACTTCTACCTTGACTGAACAGCAGAAGGTTGCACAAATATGCGCCAATGTTCAAGGAATGTTCCCTGATAAAACAGCAACATCCTATACAACTTTTGTGGCTACCTGTAATACCGCGACTACTACTGTTGGAGCGCAGCCTGGACAATTGCTAAATTCAATGATGAGTGCTGTAACTACTGCAACGACCGCTTTGCTTTCATCCACGGTTGCAGCGACTACTCCTACACATAGGCAGCAAGCTGCTCAGCAAGCATTTACTGATCTAACCAATACGGTATCTACTATAACAAAATCGGCAGCACCAAAACCTAATATTACTATTGACCAGGGTTACCAAGTCAAAATTTATGTGCGTAAGGATTATTTATTTCCAAAAGATGCTATAAGTAAATCTAAGGTACTTCAGTGAGTTATGCTGCTCTTGAGACATATCTGACGCCTTTCAAATCCCTCTTCGCTGAAGAAGGAGTCAATGAAATCATGGTTAATAAGCCTCAAGAAGCTTGGGTTGAAAAACGCGGTGATCAGCGCTTGGAAGTAATACCAGAGCTAGATTTTGAACATCTTATGGGCCTCGGGAGATTGGTTGCCCAATCCACAGAACAAACTGTATCAGAAGAAAAACCTTTGCTTTCTGCAACTCTTCCAAACGGATATCGTATCCAGGTAATATTCCCTCCTGCATGCGAATCAGGAACAGTAGCCATGTCTATTAGAAAAGGCAGTGGCATGCAGCTCACTCTAGAAGATTATGAGAAAATGGGTGCTTTCAGCGGAACCTCCACTGAAGAGGTGCATGATTCCAATGATGATGTTCTATCAGAATATATCAAAAATAATAAAATAAGGGAATTTTTAGATCACGCTGTAAAATGCAAAAAGAATATTATAATCAGCGGTGGTACTTCCACTGGTAAAACTACATTTACCAATGCAGCTCTTCTTGCAATTCCAACCAGTGAAAGGCTAATTACGGTAGAAGATGCCAGGGAGGTACAGCTTCCTCAGCATCCTAATAGAGTGCATTTGCTTTCATCCAAAGGCGGTCAAGGGCGCGCTAAGGTTACAACACAGGATTTGATAGAAGCCTGTTTGAGGCTACGACCAGATAGGATTATAGTGGGCGAGCTTCGTGGGTCCGAAGCATTCAGCTTCCTTAGAGCTATTAATACCGGCCATCCAGGTTCAATTTCGACGCTTCACGCAGATACACCAAGCATGGCTCTTGAGCAGCTTAAGCTTATGGTTATGCAGGCAGGGCTTGGTATGCCACCGGATGAGATCAAAAAATATATTATGGCTGTTATAGACATAGTTGTGCAGCTAAAGCGTGGCACAGGTGGAAAAAGATATATTTCCGAAGTATATTTCAAAGGTACTAGGGGATTAAAAAATGAATGATGATTTTTTTACCTCTTTTAGAAATTTTGTCGCAAAAACTTTTTTGCACCTTGTAGGTCTTGCTTTTTTAGGCTTCATAGTTGGTACAGGCATCTCCGCCATAACTAATGAATTCGAATCAATAGGTGTTAATACCAACGCATATGATATTGCATATAAATGGTCATATTGGCTGTTTGAGTCCTGGTCTCAACTAACATGGGAAGCCTATGCATACATCAAAATCAAACTACTAGGATGTATTTTCGGTCCACTAGTAGTAGCATTGATCTCATACATGAAATTCTTCGACACAATTAAAGAATGGAAGTGGATTAAACCTAAAGAAAAAGTATTTGGTGATGCTACATGGGCATCACAAGCAGATGTGAAGAAAGCTGGTCTTAGATCCAAAAGCGGTATGATGTTAGGCCTCGATGATGGTGGGTATTTCGTCGCAGATGGCTTTCAACATGCTTTACTATTTGCTCCTACCGGTGCTGGTAAAGGTGTGGGTTTCGTAATACCCAATCTATTATTCTGGTCTGATTCTGTTGTGGTGCATGATATTAAACTCGAAAACCATGGATTGACAAGCGGATGGCGCGCCAAGCAAGGGCAAGAAGTTTTCGTATGGGAACCTTCTAATCCTGATGGAGTAACTCATTGCTATAACCCCATTGATTGGGTGAGTAGTAAGCCAGGGCAAATGGTGGATGACGTACAGAAAATCTCCAGCCTTATCATGCCAAAGCAAGACTTCTGGGAAAACGAATCAAGAAGCTTGTTTATGGGAATTGTGCTATATCTTATTGCAGATTCAACAAAGCGTAAATCCTTTGGCGAGGTAGTTCGGACATTGCGTAGTGACGACGTAGTATACAATCTTGCAGTAGTCCTAGACACTTTAGGTTCGGTCATTCATCCGGTAGCCTATATGAATCTGGCTGCCTTCTTACAAAAAGCAGATAAAGAACGTTCAGGCGTAATATCAACACTAAACTCAGGCCTTGAATTATGGGCAAACCCCTTGATTGATGCGGCAACTGCATCATCAGATTTCAACGTGCTAGAGTTTAAGAAGAAAAAAACTACCGTATATGTCGGACTAACTCCTGATAACATTAGCAGGCTACAGAAATTAATGCAGGTATTCTACCAACAAGCTACGGAGTTTTTAAGTCGTAAAATGCCAAATCTGAAGGAAGAGCCGTATGGCGTGATGTTCCTCCTTGATGAGTTCCCAACGCTTGGTAAGATGGAACAGTTTAAGTCAGGCATTGCATATTTTAGGGGATATAGAGTAAGGCTATTCCTCATTATTCAAGATACTCAACAGCTCAAAGGTACCTACGAAGAAGCCGGTATGAACTCCTTCTTATCAAACTCCACATTCCGTATTACATTCGCAGCGAACAACTATGAAACTGCCAATCTTATTTCTCAATTATGCGGTAATAAGACTGTAAAACAAACATCACATAGTGCCCCTAGGTTTTTTGATCTAAACCCTGCCACAAGAACTATGAATACATCAGAAGTGCAGCGTGCTTTGCTTCTTCCTCAGGAAGTAATTCAGCTCCCTAGAGACGAGCAAATAGTGCTTATCGAATCAATGCCACCAATTAAGTCCAAGAAGATCAGATATTTTGATGATAAGTTCTTTATGGCAAGACTATTACCTCCTACCTTCGTACCTACACAAAAACCTTATGATGCTAGTAAAGATCCTGCTTTGGAAGATGAAGCGGCGCCAGCTACAGAAGAAGAAAATGATATAGATTCGGTAGATACAGGCGCTGAATTTGAAGCCGAAAACACCTCAGATGCTTTGGGAACAGAAGAAACACAAGATGAAGAAGAGCTGTTAGATGATTCTGATACAGCCGTAGAAACTGAAGATACTACATACGAAGAGCCTACAGAAGACGAAGCTGATATAACTGAAGATGCCGCATATACTGAAACAACGGCTTCTGAAACTGATACGGCTACAGAAGAAACTTCCTCTGATGAAGATACTTCAGCTTCTGACAGCAGTGAACCTGAAGCAGATACTGACGAATCTACTGAAGACGAGGCTAGCGAATCTGAAGACACTGCTTCCACAGACACCACGCCTACTGAAGAAGCATCTCCTGTAAAAAAACCGAGCCAAAAGCCAAAAGCCAAACCAAAAAAACCTAAGAAATAACATCCTAGTCAAATTGAATCTTATTTGATAAAATGTCCCACAAAGGGATTTGGTAATGAGACATGCAATAATAGATATAGGCTCTAATGCGATACGTGCTGTGGTATATGAAAAAAACAGCCTAAGCGCATCTGAGGTATATAATGAAAAATTTAGAAGCGATTTATTGGGGCTGCTGGACTTGGCAGACCTTGATGTAAAGCATGGTGTATATCTTGTTATACAGCATTTTGTGCATATTTTTGACCAGCTCAAGGTTGGCACTGTCAAATGCGTAGCTACCGCCATACTGCGCAACCATGTTAACGCAGCTGCCTTCACCAAAGTTATCAAGCATAAATATAATATAGAAATAGAGATAATTTCTGGCGAAAGAGAAGCTTACCTGACTGCTGCTGGGCTCATAATGGGCATTAATAAGGCAGAAGGACTAGCGGCTGATTTAGGCGGCGGAAGTCTTGAGCTTGCTGAGATCAGCAACAAGGAGGTTGGCAAAAGAAAATCCCTGGCTTTGGGAACCAATATAATCGATCCAGAAATTACATCTGAGGAAATCAAAAAAACCATTTCTCAGTCTTTTGAATATAATACATATCCCAATTTATACCTCATCGGTGGTGCTTTCCGTATGCTTGGGCGCGCCTATATGGAATTTGTTAGATATCCTCTTAAAAATCTTCATAATCTTCAAATCCCAAGCAATGAGTTCCTGGTGTTTTTAGACAAGTCCGAAAATATATATAATGCAAGGTCATTCACCTACAGGCGCAGTGCGGATAAAAAGGCTCAAACCATTATAAAAAGCCTCATAGAACTATTCGGAATTCAGGATATCATCGTCTCCAATTACGGTCTTAAGGAGGGTGTGCGATTCATAGGCCTCCCAGACGATGAGAAGAATAAGGACATAGTTCGGACACGATGCGAATATCTATCAGATATTATCACCAAAAATTGCGATCTGAAAAAATACTATAATATGATGGAACCTCTGCTCATAGACCCTAATGAATCGCTGCGTGAGATAGTTGAGCTTACAATAATGCTCTCCTGTATCAACATCAATATTGATAAGACCATGCGTGCTCATTTTATGGCAGATTTTGCTCTCTCTTCTGACATACCTTTTACCCATAAGCAAAGGGTTATGATGGCCGTAGCTTTATCATATATCTTTGGCATCAGGCCAGATTTACATATAGAGAAATTATCGAGACGCATGCTCTCTAGGGAAGAATATAGCAATAGCCAAATTATAGGCTGTATTATCAGAGTTGCCTATGAAGTGGATGGCCCAAACCTGCATAAACCTTCATTCAGCCTATCTCTCAAAGATAATTACATTGAGATAGAAGCAAAAGAAATACTCCTACGCCCGGTATTCGATAAAATCTGCGACAGACTCCGGGATATAGCCCTTGCGCGGAGGGTGAGGTAGGGGCCACAATTCAGATTACACAAACACATCAGTAAAAAGCTCATCCAAACTCGGCTCTGGGGCGTTGGTAGCAAAATCTGCTGCTTCTTGGACTATTTCCTTTATGTTTTTCTCTGTGGCTTTCAGCTCTTCTTCGCTAGCATATTTATTGACGAGTATAGTCTCACGTACCTTGATAATAGGATCATGGTTTTCCTTATAGCCATCTACCTCTTCCTTGGAGCGATATTTCGCAGGATCAGACATCGAGTGGCCGCGGTAGCGATATGTTTTCATCTCAAGTAATATTGGCCCATTGCCATCACGCACATATTGTGATGCTTCAGAAACAGCTGCAAATACAGCATCGAGGTCCATACCATCTATGCGCTTACCTGGAATACCGAAAGATTCCCCTCTACGCCATAGGTCCGTCATACCAGTTGAGCGAGCAACAGATGTACCCATAGAATATTCATTATTCTCCAGAATATAGACCACAGGCAGGTTCCACAGCTTTGCCATATTGAAAGCCTCGTATACTTGGCCCTGATTAGCTGCGCCATCACCAAAAAAAGTATAGCAAAGATTATCACTGCCTTTATATTTCTCAGCAAAAGCAATACCAGTTCCTATTGGAACCTGTGCACCAACGATACCATGACCGCCATGGAAATTATTCTCAGGATAGAACATATGCATAGATCCACCCTTACCCCTTGAGCAGCCAGCTGCCCTTCCTGTAAGCTCTGCCAGAACATGCTTTGGCTCAATTCCCGCAAGTAAAATATGCCCATGATCCCTGTAGCTAGTAATAGTATGATCACCTTTTTTATGGGCAAGACTAACTCCTGTAATTACAGCCTCTTGGCCAATATATAGATGGCAAAAGCCTGCTATAAGCCCCATGCCATATAACTGCCCACATCTTTCTTCAAAGCGACGTATCAGCAGCATTTTATAATAAGCATCCAAATATTGCTGCTTCGTTAGTTTGTAATTCGGTTGAGTCATTTAAATCTCCTATATAACGTCATCCCTGTATAAGTTCGCTAAATCGGTTCCAGATTTTACGTAATAATTTGTGGATATGTGGATAATTTCTTCGAAGTTACCCACATACCCACAAA
>JAYUHP010000064.1:0-5625 GCA_043766875.1 Rickettsiaceae bacterium | reverse complement strand
TTAAAATCTACAGTATTTCTTCCAGATTGCAGAGTAAGTCCTGTACAAATTTTGTTAATAAGGTCGGATCGTATGCTTAAGTTTAATTCTTTGGATGCTCTAACGCGTCCATGATGCCCCAAAATACTTGCAGTAAGGGGGGTCCATCTGTCATGGTAAAATATAATTGCTGTTTGATTGTCATATTCTTTTGCCTCTACCTTGATAACACTTGCCATTGACGGCAAGGCTTGCAGCAGAATTACGGACAAAGCGAAAATTTTTGTTAAGACTTTAAACATTCTTATCTAGTTAAATAGCTGAAGTGACAAAGATATTATCATATAGATTCCAAGTAAAGCAAAATTCGATATAACTGCACAGTTTTCCAAAATTGTTACAATATCTTTAGGTAGCTTTTGCGGAAAAGGAAAAAAAATATTAGAATTATACTTAAGACGTCATCACGGAATTTTTCAAAGAAAAATATCCGGGGTGACGATAAAATGAAGGAGGACTATGTTAGAATACGGAGCGATTGCTGCTTTTATAGGGATTGTGGTAATATGGTTTGTTACGAAAAGCAAGCCATTGGGAGGTAAAGAAGGTGACTTCGAATATGTCAAAGCTGGTGACACAGAGGGGCAAATCAGCTACGATGTTGTGAAAAATCCTAAAAAACAGAGAATCTCTGCAAAGGACTTACTTGAATTATCATGGCAGTTCCTGTATGACATAACCGAGACTGTGTTAAATAAATTCGCAGTAAGGACTAGGAAAGAAGTACATGAATGCGGTAAAACCATGGTAAACCACGGCATGAAATATATGCATACTGTTGAATATAACCCAGAAATTACCACTACTCATACTAAAGCAATTGAAGAATCTAGAAAGGACGAACCTGCAATACAGCGTTAATAGGTAAAATTAAATGAATCGTATATTATTTTGTATATTTTTAATGTTATTTGCGGGCAATAGCTATGCAGACTTTCCGCATCCATGGCAAATGGACTTTCAAGCTCCGGCTACCCATATTATGGAGGAGATAGAATGGCTCCATAAGTTCTTAATGATAGTGATGCTCGGAGTTGTTGTCGTTGTAATGTTCCTAATAGCCTATGTATGCCTTAGGTACAATGCGAAGGCAAATCCTATTCCAAACAAATTCTCTCATAACATCTTTGTAGAAATAATTTGGACGATTATTCCTGTTATTTTACTAGTGATAATAGCCATTCCATCTTTCCGCGTTGCATATTATGTGGAACATACCCCAAAAGCTGACATCACAATAAAAGTCGTAGGAAATCAGTGGTATTGGACTTATATTTACCCAGATAATGGTGGCTTTCAATTTGACAGCTACATGAAACAAAGTAAAGATCTGCTACCAGGAGAAAAAAGGCTGCTGGAAGTGGACAATAGGGTTTTCATTCCTGCAGGAAAAATCGTCAGATTTTTGGTCACCGGAGCAGATGTGATCCACAGCTTTGCTGTGCCCTCATTCGGGATTAAGATCGATGCTATACCTGGCAAAGCCAATGAAACATGGGTTAAGGTAGATAAGCCTGGCGTATATTACGGACAATGTTCAGAGCTCTGTGGTGTGAATCATGGCTTCATGCCTATCGCCGTCGAGGTTGTTCCTGAAGAGCAGTTCGCTGCTTGGGTTGAAGGAGCTAAGGTTAGATTTAAGTAGATTCTATACTCCTCACGATTGGAAATGCTAAGGAGTATAGCTTACGAATTTATATTTGTTCTGATCAAGTTTTATGATATAATTCATGCAAATCCGAATTTGAAACTCGAAATTGTATGAATATTATTGACCGTAGCAGCTACAAAAACAAGCTAATAGAATCCATAAAAAACTCACCAATCACCGCTCTTATAGGTCCAAGGCAGTGTGGTAAATCCACTTTGGCTAGGGAAGTAATGAAGAATTTTGGCGAGGAAACTCACTTCTTGGATTTGGAAGATATTACTGATTTAGAACGACTTGAAAATACAAAACTTGCTCTCGATCCGCTTAATGGCCTAATCGTTATTGACGAAATACAGCGCAAACCAGAGCTTTTTCCTTATCTAAGAGTACTTGTGGACAAGTTCCCAAACCGCAGATATTTGATACTAGGCAGCGCCTCCAGAGATCTCATAGAATCAGCCTCTGAAACACTCGCTGGACGTATTTCTTATACAGAACTTACCCCATTTACTCTTCTCGAAACAAAGAATATGAATTTACTACTTGAGCGCGGTGGCTTTCCAAGGTCATTTTTAAGCAGCTCTCCTAAAATGAGCCTAGCATGGCGTAAAGATTATATTCAAAGCTACTTGGAACGCGAATTGAAGAAATTTGGTGTCAATTTGCCGTCTAAGGACATATATCGCTTCTGGATGATGCTTGCACATTATCATGGAAATATCATTAATTATAGTGAAATAGGCAGATCGCTCGGGATTTCTGACCAAACTGTTAGAAAATACATATTCTTACTGGAAGATACATTTATGATCAGGTTGCTCCAACCTTGGTATGAAAATATTGCAAAGCGTCAAACCAAATCCCCGAAGCTTTATATAAGAGATTCTGGCATATTACAGGCTTTGCTTGATATTACTCCTGATAATTTATTGCGCAGCCCCAAACTTGGAGCTATATGGGAAGGGTTTGCGGTAGAGGAGATAATTAGGTGCAATATGCTAAGAAAGGAACAGTGCTATTTTTGGCAGATGATCAGCGGAGCCGAATTAGATCTGCTTATAGCTACTGGTGATAAGCAGGGTTTTGAGATAAAATACTCTGATCATCCTAAAATTACCTCTTCTATGACCCAGTCTATGGAGATATTAAACCTAAATGCATTGACTGTAGTAACGCCTCTTAGAGGTACTTATAAGCTCAGGGAAGATATAACGGTAGTAGGGCTTGAGGATTTACTCGGCATATAAAACTATCAATCAACAAAGAGAATTACACCCCAATGACTAGAAATCACGAAGAATCATGCCATGCTTTGAGCGGGTGTATACTTACTGACGGCCTATTGTCCAAAGCTAAAACCACCGAAATGCTGCCAGTTTGGAACCCAGCTACTATGAAGCAAATAGGATCTATAGCTGCATGTGGAAAGCATGATATTGACCGGGCAGTAGAGGCAGCAGGAACAGCTTTCAAGACATGGAAAAAACTCAAAGCCCAAGAACGCGGGGCACTTATAACCGCTTGCGGGCAAATTCTCAAAGAGCACAGCCAAGAGCTTGCCACAATTATGTCCTATGAAACTGGCAAAGCGATACGGACTGAAAGCAAGGTAGAGCTTGGAATTATATCGGATACATTTAGCTTTTATGGTGGGCTGGCTCTGGAGCTAAAAGGAGAAACTATCCCATTTGATCCAAATATGCTGACTTTTACTGTCAGAGAGCCCTATGGCGTTATAGCGGCCATAGTCCCATGGAATGTACCATTGATGCTTATGGCCATGAAAATCGCACCTGCCCTGGTTGCTGGTAATACGGTCGTGGTTAAAGCTTCTCCAGAAGCAAGTTTCTGCGTGCTAAGAGCAGCGCAGCTCATGAATCAAATCTTACCCAAAGGCGTTTTGAATGTGATTACCGGAGGCGCTGAAACTGGCAAGATGTTAGTCGCCCATCCAAAGGTTAAGAAAGTCTCATTTACGGGCTCTGTGGAATCGGGTCGGCATGTGTATAAAAATGCAGCTGAAAAACTGATTCCAGTCACATTAGAGCTCGGCGGGAAAAGCCCATTTATTATCTGCGAAGATGCAGATATGGACAAGGCTGTAATGAGCGCTTATGAGGGTATGCGCTTTACCAGGCAAGGGCAAAGCTGTAGCGCTGCGAGCCGTTTTCTTCTCCATGAAAAAATACATGATGAGTTTGTGGCCAAGCTGTTGGAAATGCTGAGACAGAAAATTATCGGCGACCCTATGGATGAAAAAACCGATATTGGCACTATTATTTCCAAAGCACAATTTGACAAAGTGAATGGATTCATGGAATTGACGAAAAGCGATCCTACTCTACAAATTCATTATGGACCAGAGCTACCCAAAGATCCCCAGCTGCAAAACGGCTTGTTTTTACGTCCTGCGATTATTACTGGCCTCAAAAATAATCATGAGATATGTCAAAAAGAGATTTTTGGCCCTATAGCATCGGTGATTAAATGGTCCAGCTTTGACGAGGCTTTGGCTATTGCAAATGATACAGAATTTGGCTTAGCAGCTGGAATATGGACTCGCAATTTACCCAAAGCGCTTCAGGCTGCACATGAGCTTGATGCAGGCTTTGTACAAGTGAATCAATATATAGTCTATCGCCCTTCTCTGCAATTTGGCGGATTCAAGAATTCTGGTATCGGCAACGAAGCTTCTCTAAAATCTATGGTCGATGGCTATACTAAGGAAAAAACCGTCATTATCAATATGCTCGGGTAGCTTTAGTCATGACCAGTAAATTTGTGTTACAGTGTCACACAAATTTACTGGTCATGGTATAACTCTGCAACTAATAAAATAGATGTTTTCCTAAAATCCTTCTTCCTCATTGACCATGCCATTTCCTTCATGATATGATGGCCCATTCAAGAACACTCAAGGAGATAAAATATGGCAGATACTGCCCACCCGGACGTGCCACATGGCCCAAAGAGATGGATGTTCTCTACCAATCACAAGGATATTGGTACGATGTATATCATTTTCGCAATTACAGCAGGAATCATTGGCGGGCTTTTCTCGTTGCTCTTCAGGCTGCAGTTGGCTCATCCTGGCTCAGAATTTTTGGGCGGAAATCACCAGTTCTTCAATGTGCTAATAACAGCCCATGCCCTCATCATGGTTTTCTTCATGATAATGCCTGCCCTATTTGGTGGGTTTGGTAACTGGTTCGTGCCTCTAATGATTGGTGCGCCGGATATGGCTTTTCCGCGAATGAATAATATTAGCTTCTGGCTTTTGGTGCCATCATTTTTGCTCCTACTCGCTTCTGCATTCGTCGATGGTGGAGCAGGCACTGGTTGGACAGTATACCCCCCCTTAAGCGGGATTTCAGGCCATCCAACAGCAGCTGTTGATATGGCGATTTTTAGCCTGCATTTGGCTGGTATGTCATCTATTTTGGGCTCCATCAATATGATAGTAACCATCTTCAATATGCGCGCCCCTGGTATGGGACTCATGAAAATGCCATTGTTTGTTTGGTCTATATTGCTTACAGCATTCCTAATCGTTATGGTAATGCCAATACTGGCTGGTGGAATCACAATGCTCCTCACAGACCGTAATTTCGGCACATCATTCTTTAAACCAGAAGGCGGCGGGGATCCAGTGCTATTCCAGCATTTATTCTGGTTCTTCGGGCATCCTGAGGTATATATCGTGATTATGCCTGGCTTTGGAATAATCAGCCAAGTTGTTTCTACATTCTCCAAAAAGCCTATATTTGGCTATGCAGGAATGGTTGGGGCAATGATCGCAATATGTTTTATAGGCTTTATCGTATGGGCGCATCATATGTTCACAGTTGGCATGGGCTTCACCGCTCTTGCATATTTCACAGCAGGTACGATGATCATCGCAGTTCCTACTGGCATCAAAATCTTCAGCTGGATCG
>JAYUHP010000063.1:0-14996 GCA_043766875.1 Rickettsiaceae bacterium | reverse complement strand
TATTTTTAAGAACTGATCTAGAGATCTTCTTATAATCACTACGCGCATCTTTCGTAAAATACAGAGTATAGATATCTAGCCAAGCTTAGTGGTAGAAGAATTACTGAAAGGAGCTTTTAGTCCTCTAATAATTGAGTCGCTGAGTTCTTTATCGGATGCTATAAATAACGTTTCCTTATGTCTTCCCAATCATTAAACGATACTAAAACCGCAGCGTTCCTTTTGCCCTTTATCAATGTAGGTTCATGACTTACTGCTATATCATCTATTAATTTATACAGACCCTTCCTAGCTTCACTTGCAACTAAATATGTCATAATATCCACCCAGTTTCTTACCACCTGACAGTACCATATTAACTACCAATATGCAATAGTAATGTTAAGAAGAAAGAAGGCATTGCTAACTAATTATAGATAACAATAGATCTTTATTAAAAAGCATCAATATCGAATTGTAAATCATATCGAAAGCCTTAGAGTAACGTTTAGTTCTACGGTTGAATCTAGCAAGATAATGCCTAATGAGCCAGTTGAAGGACTCAACTAAAGCAGTTTCTTTCTTTGTAAAGTAATGCTTATCTCCAAGCCTATATTTTCCATATACATTATATTGATCAGAGCATGATATCTCTACATGGTATTTTTCTTCAATCCTCCTAGCTAGGTAGTAGTAAGGCTCAAAGTCCCTATTGACACTCACTTCGAAATCAACAACTTTACCTCTGACCCTATCAACAGCAAGCCAAACATAGATGGGTTTAGTTTTTTTTGACAGTAAGAAAATAATTCATCCAACTCTAATATCTGTATTTGTTTAGCATCCTCTGGTACCTCGACTTCGTTTAAACGGGCGCGGAGTATTGTAGAAAATTTCCTTATCCATTTGATAATCAAGGGATTAGGTACGTGCTCGAGCCTCTCTATTGACCTTATGCCAACCCCTTCTAAATACATTAAAATCACTTTCAGCTTCTTCTCTACGCTGTACTTCTCTCTCAAATCATCCTCTCTATAACTTCTTAGACAGCTCTTGCACTTCCATCTCTGTTTCCCGTATACAAAACCATTCTTTACTACTATATCGCTACGACAATATCTACATGAACTCTTCATAATAATACCTTTTTCTTGGTATTATATCATAAAATATGATAGCCTGTCTATAATTAGTGAGCAATGCCAGAAAGAATGGCTATTTTATAAATAATAGTGTATATATTTACCAAATTAAACTATAGCTCTACAGTGCATAACTTCTCAAGCCTCAAACTATCATTGCTACTAGCTTGCTGCTTTATCTTGGCACCTGTAGCCATGGCAAATAAGCCTGTAATTACCGTGAGCTCCCACCACGTCGCAAGCATGGTGGATATGGTGACTAGGGGAGAGGCTGATATCAATGTAGTGTTAGGTGGCAATGGATGTCCTCATCATCATCATTTTAAGCCTAGTGATATGCAGAAAATTAGGGCTTCCAGCCTTGTAGTCTATATTGATGAGAAGTTTGAGACTGGTTTTTCATCCTTAGCTACCAGCGGCAATATTTTAATCCTCAGCAGTATCAATGGGGTAAATATTACTAATAATAATATGCATATTTGGCTAAGCCTCGAGAATATGGAAGCAATCCTGAACGCCGTTTATAATAAGCTTGTTGAGCTTGCGCCAATGCAGCAAAAATTATGGTGGAAAAATCTTGCAAAGAGCAAGTTGGAGCTTCGCGCCCTAACGGCTCATAAGAACAAAGTTTTTGAGATGATAAAACCCCCGTTATTGCTCGACAATAGCTTAGAGTATCTATTTGACAAAACATCAGCCAAGTTGTATTTAAGCTCAAATATGATGAGCCTGAAAACCATCCATAAGCTTGACTCTTTAGGCTCGGGTAAGTGCTTAATCGCTAGCAGTAGTGAAAATGTGGATAATCTTGCAGGAAAAGCTGGCATGACCATTATCTATGTTGATAGTGAAAAATGGACCAGTGAATCAGGTGGCTTTGATAATTACATAAATCATTATAGAAACATCATAGACAATATAGGGGCAAAATGCTCGAAGTAGATACAAACCACAAATCATCAAGCATAACCATAATAGGCAAGCCCAATGCAGGAAAATCCACTCTGCTTAACCGCCTTATAGGGCAGAAAATTGCAATCGTCACTCCCAAGGTACAAACTACCAGATCCAGTATCACCGGGATTATGACCGAAGGCAATACACAGCTGGTCTTTATAGACACGCCTGGAATTTTCACTCCACGCAAGAAGTTAGAAAAAGCCATGGTGCGCTGTGCATGGGCGAGTATCATGGGAGCTGATGAGGTGATATTTCTGATCGACTCTACTTATGATTTTGATGAAAATTCTATCGAAATAGTAAAAAGGCTTGAACAAAGCGGTGTGAAGCCAATATTCGCTTTGAATAAAATTGACCAGAAAAAAGCTACGCCTGAAGCAATTCAAGAATTAATCGGCGAAAATATAACATTCCAAATCTCAGCTCTTACAGGAGAAGGAGTTGATAGTCTGGTAAAATATCTAACTGATAAAGCACCTAACAAGCCATGGTTATATGGTGAGGATGATATTACCAACCTGCCAATGCGCTTCTTAGCATCAGAGATTACCAGAGAGCAGCTATTTATGCAGCTCCAGCAAGAACTACCATATAATTTGACTGTAGAATCTGAAAGCTGGGAAGAATTGGAAGATGGATCGGTCAAAATAAGCCAAGTGATTATAGTAAGCAGGCAAAGTTACAAGGCTATGATCTTAGGCAATAAAGGCAGCAGGATAAAAAATGTTGGCATGAAAGCCAGGGAAGAGATAAATAAGAGCCTAGGAATGAAAGCCCATCTGTTTTTATTTGTAAAGGTGCGGGAAGATTGGGATAGTAACCCCTTGAGCTATGAATATATGGGTCTTGAGTATAAAAATGCCAAATGACGAAGATAAGAAAAAACCCATTAGAAAAAAGAGACGTGACCCAGATAAACTATCCAGCGCATTGAAAGCAAATATGAAACGTAGGAAAGAAATTCAAAAGAAGAAGAATGAGTATATTGATAAGTAGCCAGAAAGCTTTGGAAGAGCTTTGCTCAAGCCTGAAGCAAGCAGCCCGTATTTCATTAGATACAGAGTTTGAGAGACGAGATACATATTTCGCCAAGCTTGCCCTGGTACAGCTTAGCTATAACGAAAAAATATATATCATAGACCCCCTAACCCTTGATATTACAGCCCTATGGAATAGCATAATGGCCTCAAATGCCACCATAATTATACATTCGGGAAGGCAGGATTTAGAGATAATCTATAATAGCTGCAAGAGAATCCCATCCAATATATTCGACACACAAGTAGCAGCAAGCTTTTGTGGCTACAGAGCAAGCACAAGCTATGCAGAACTATGCTCCAGCATTTGTGGCATAAAACTAGACAAGACGCATCAAGCCAGTAACTGGATTAAGAGACCTATAAGCCCTGCTATGCTGGATTATGCGGCAGTGGATGTATTATATTTGGAGGAAATTTATCAGCATTTAAGCAGGATTATAGAAGCCAAAAACCTCTCATCAGAGCTTGCAGAAGCTACAAACAATGCAGTGCTAAATCTGGACCTATATAGATTTCGCCCTGAAGCGGCTTGGAGTAAGATCAAATTCAGAGATAAAAGCCAGAAATTTCTCCAAAAAATCCAGGTGCTCGCAGCCTTCAGAGAGGAAAGTGTCGTTGAGATCAATATACCAAGAAGATTTTTCGCAACCGATGAGCAGCTGATCAAAATCTGCTATGACTTGCCAATAAATGAGCAAATGCTTAAATCTATACGAGGCTTAAGGCCATGGATCCATATGCCCAAATATAGCTCCAAGCTGTTTGACCTATGCGCTGGGCTGGGGGATTAATTCTGGGACTTGGTATAAGCCATAATCCTATCCAGCTCGCCATCATCATTCAGCTTTATCAACTCTGTGCAGCCACCTATAAAAACATCGTCGATGAATATCTGCGGGACAGTTTTTGAACCGGTCCGTTCATGTAGGGCTTCGCGCTCTTCTTGCTTACCTGTTACATCTATGACCTGATATTTGATATTCTTGCTCGTAAGCAGCTCTTTTGCCCTGACGCAATATGGACAGCCATCTTTACTATAGACCACCACTCTTTGAGCATCTAAATGCGCCGAATCCACATTCATATAAAACCTCGCTGCATAAAAAAATACCCCAATAACTAGTATGATAGCCAGATATCTCATTCTTAAATCGACCCCAATGTCCTAATCTTAGCCTTAAAATGTATCTCATTCTGAGACATCACAGCCGTAGACGGCCTGAATCTTTCAAGCATTGACCGCACGTAAGGTCTGGCACTTGCGCTGGTCATTAGAATTGGTATATGGCCCCGCATTGCCTGCTCATCATATATCTTTTTAACCTTGGCAATGAATTCCTGCATCTTCGAAGGAGGCATCACCAGCTGCTTATCTTCCCCATCCGGAGCTAAATATTCTGCAAAAGCATTTTCCCACTCTTGGGAAAGAGTGATCACAGGTATAAATCCATCCGCATTGGTATATGCATGACAAATCTGACGAGAAAGTCGCATTCTCACCATTTCAGTGATAGACACCAAGCTTTTAGTAGATCTAACAGCATCAGCTGTAGCTTCCAATATGGAAGGCAAATCACGAACCGAAATAGACTCTGCAAGCAGGTTATGAAGAACCTTCTGAAGAGTTGCAATAGTCACCACATCCGGCACAATATCTTTCAGGAGTTTCTTATGCTCTTCCCCAATATCATCAAGCATCTTCTGGACTTCCGTATAGGATAGAAGTTCCGTAATATTCTCCTTCACAACTTCAGTCAGATGTGTGGTAATAACGGTTGATGGATCCACCACTGTATAGTTTTTGAATAAAGCTTCATCACGATGAGTAGGATTGATCCATTTTGCCGCCAAGCCAAATGTAGGCTCCTTGGTATCAGTTCCGGGAATTTTGATTTCTTCCCCTTTAGGATCCATGACAAGTATCTTGTCTGGAGATACTTCTCCTTGAGCAGTATCCAATTCTTTTATCCTGATGAGGTAAGTATTATGATTAAGCTGCAAGTTATCTTTCACACGCACGGATGGCATAACAAAGCCATAATCTTTTATCATCTGCTTACGCAGAGCTTTAACCTGCTCAGACAATCTATGCCCCTGCTGTGAATTAAGCAGCACTAAAAGCCCATATCCAAGCTCAAGGGTAATTGCATCCATAGCTAGGCTACTTGCTATTGAATCTTCACCAGCTGCAACACCAGCTGCGCTGGTTTGCTCAGCAGCTGCTGCATCCTCAATACCAATTGTGTGAAGCATATAGGCAGTGCCCCCGCATATAATCGAGAGCGTAAAAAATGGCATAAATGGTAGGCCAGGCACAAACGCCATCATAGCTGTCACACCTCCAGTCACTCCTAAAGCCTGTGGGTAGCGGCTGAGCTGCCCAAAAAGCGCCTTATCAGTTGAACCTGCAATGCCTGACTTCGTAACCAACAAACCCGCAGCAAGAGATATAACAAGCGAAGGAATTTGTGTGACAAGCCCATCTCCAATAGTCAAAAGGGTATATGTCCGCACAGCCAAATCAAAAGGCATATCGCGCTGTAACATACCGATAATCATTCCACCAACTAAGTTGATGAATGTGATAATCAACCCCGCAATGGCATCACCACGTACAAATTTATTCGCACCATCCATTGCACCATAGAATGTACTTTCGTCTTCTAGCTCCTTACGTCTTGACCTAGCATCCTGCTCAGTTATGAGCCCGGCAGAGAGGTCAGCATCTATAGCCATCTGCTTTCCTGGCATCGCATCAAGGCTGAACCGCGCAGCAACTTCAGCAATACGACCAGAACCTTTTGTAATCACAATGAAATTTATGATTGTTAGTATTAGAAAGACTATAAGCCCAATAACCACGTTGCCTTGCATAACGAAGTTACCAAATGCCTCAATAACATGCCCCGCGGCAGCTGTACCGTTATGCCCATCTGCAAGTATCAATCTTGTTGATGCAATATTTAGGGCAAGCCTGAGAATTGTCGTAACTAGCAGTATGGTTGGGAAGACGCTGAGCTCTAGGGCTTTATTAATGAATAGAGTATTCATTAATATCACGATAGCAATCGCCATAGAAAATGCCAATAGCACATCCAAAAGCCCTGGCGCAACAGGAAAAAGCAGCACCATAAGTACAGCTACTATACCTGCAGCAAGCGCTATATCGCTATATTGGCTAATCTTTTTAAAAGAGTCTAACATTCTTTGATTGTGTAAGTAAAACAGGCCACATATTAGACCCAAAACTATAGGAGCGCAACTAATCTATTAAAAGGGCTGGAAAAAACTATTCTCACCACCTAATAAGAACACTACCCCAGGTAAGCCCTCCACCTAGAGCCGTCATGACTATTAACTGCCCTCTCTTCAAATTACCAGAAGACTGCAGCTCTTTTAGAGCCAGAGGAATCGTTGCTGCTGAGTTATTTGCATATTTAGCTACAGTTTTGACCATTTTTTCGTCAGGGAATTGTAATCTGGAGGCGATGCTATCTATGATGCGCAGATTTGCTTGATGTGGCACTAGATAGTCCACTTCGCTAAGCTCTATTGAATTTTCCTTCAAAATATCTAATACTGCGCTCGACATTTTTTCAACAGCCTGGCGATATATCTCCTTGCCGTTCATCTTAACAATGCCGCTATCGTCAGTATATAAAGACTCCCAACATGTACCATCTGAGTATAATTTTGTTGCAATAATATCGGACTCTGAAGTATCTGAAGAAATAATCACAGCCCCAGCACCATCACCGAATAAGACGGCTGTTGACCTATCCTGCATATCGAGTACAGAAGACATACGGTCGGCGCCTATTAAGAGGATATTACGATATTTACCAGATTTTAACAAAGCATTGGCCACTTCCATGCCATAAACAAAACCAGCACAAACAGCCTGAAGATCAAATGATGGAATATTGCCCAAAGCTAGATAGCCCTGGACTTTAGTTGCAACAGATGGAAATATATTATCAGGGGTGGTAGTGCAGACAATGACCATGTCAATATCTGTAGCTTTGATGCCAGCATCTAGAATAGCTGCTTTAGCCGCTTCAAAGGCCATGTGCGAAGTATACTCCCCCGAGGCAGCAAAATGCCTTTGCATAATACCAGTACGTATTCTTACCCACTCGGAATCGGAATCTATAACAATTTTTGCAAGCTCGTCGTTAGAAACGGGATCACCAGGAAGATAACTGCCTATACCTGCTATTCGACATACCATGCAAGAGGTCCAATTTAATTATGCTTCAGGCGTAACTTCAGCTTGAACAATAACCTTGCGGCTGTTATATGTACCATCCACGGCAGACATGTGATGAGGTAATTTAAATTCACCAGTCTCTTTATCCACCACAAGATTAATTTTCTTAAGTGCATGATGAGACCTGCGCATATCGCGTCTGGACTTCGATGTTTTCTTCTTAGGAACGGCCATTTTTTATACTCCACAAAACAAAAATAAAAAAATATTGTCAATTGAGGTCGGAATATACTATATTTCATCTACAAAATCCAGAGTTATTATCGCTTTTGTTTATTACTGGATCATAAAAAAAGGTTTATATATGTATAAAATTGCCATTGTTATCCTAGCTTTGACGCTTTCTGCCTGCCAATCTTTGAACACTAGAGGGCTATATATTGAAAATGATAAGATTGCCCATATCACCTCTGGTAAGCTCACTAAAGAGCAGCTAGTGTCTATTCTTGGAGCTCCAACCTTAGCACCAGGCTACTCGCCAGACACATGGTATTACGTATCCAGAACTTTACGAAATCAGGCGTGGTCAGGGCCTAAGGTTCTAAAGCAGCGCGTGGTCAAAGTATCCTTTATAGGTGATGAGGTATCAGAAGTGGAGGTGATTGACAATAAACATAAATCCCTCGATGTTATATTAGCACATACTGTTTCTAAAGGCACTGAGGAAAACGCTTTACAGAGTTTCGTCAAAAATTTTGGAAGATTTAATAAAACCACTCGTGAAAAGCGTAGATAGGATAAATTAGATAAATGGCTAAAAAACGTAAATTTGTCTTTGCCTCTGCTATATCCGGTAACATACTGGAATATTATGACTTCACTGTATATTCAGTTTTTTCAGTGGTATTGGGCAAGACATTTTTCCCAGATGCATCAGAATTTATCCAGATTCTATCTAGCCTTGCTGTCTTTGCCGTTGGCTTTCTAACCCGCCCAATAGGTGGTATATTATTCGGCTATATAGGTGATACATATGGGCGAAGAGTGTCTCTGATATGTTCCATGCTTGGGATGACATGTACAACCTTCATGATTGGATTTATTCCCGGATATGCTTCCATAGGCATTGCCGCCCCGATATTGCTAGTAATCATGCGGCTCATCCAAGGCCTATGTATTAGTGGAGAGGGAGCTGGGGCTGCCATATTCGTTCTTGAGCATTTCGGAAAATTAAGGCCAGGATTTGTTACAGGTCTAGTCAATGGCTCAAACATCACCGGCACATTACTCGCGTCATTAGTTGGAATAATAATAGAGATTTATTTTAAGCATATAGCCGAATCTTGGAGATTCGCTTTTATTCTTGGCGGCGTAATGGGAATAGTGGGATTCTACCTAAGACTACAAACCTCTGAAACTCCTATTTTCAAGCGGCTTGCAGAGAAAAAACAACTGCTAAAATCTCCTTTCCTGGATGTAATGAAAACCTCATGGCGCTTCATGATTCTTACCTGCTGCCTTGGTGGATTCGCCAGTAGCGGTGTCTATATAATCAAAACATATGTGAGTGTCTTTTACACCAACGTCATGCATCTAGACAATTCTGTATCGCTAATGTATTTATCCTACACATCCTTCATCCTTATGACCTGCATGCCGATAGCTGGAGCAATTTCGGATTTTATAGGAAGAGCAAGAACACTCAATATAGCTGCTTGGATGACAATAATATTCACAGCTCCTGTTATGTATGCAATGGCCTCAGAGTATCAATGGCAGCAGGTAGCCGGCCTTACAATGCTAGGCGTCTTGGGTGGGGCGATGTCTGGATCAGCATATATCTTTGCAATATCTTTATTTGAGCCGAGGGAGCGCTTTTCTGGCGTATCATTTAGCTATAACCTAGGTGTGGCTATGTTTGGCGGCACAGCTCCTATGATCTCAAGATTGTTGGTAGAAACCACAGAAATCTCATACTCACCTGCTTTTTACCTCATGGGGGTCTCAACCCTATTCTTAATAGTGATGTATGTCATGCGCAAAAGTGTAAGAGCAAAAACGATATGAAGAACTACTATTTCGGTATCTTCGCCGAATATATCGTAGCAATTTTTTACATATTCAAATTTTATACAATTCTTCATCGTAGATATAGGAACTATGCTGGAGAAATTGACCTTATCTGCTGTAGAGGCAGAACTCTAGTATTCGTCGAGGTAAAAGCCAGATCCAGCAATATAGATGACATATTATGCACGCCACATCAGCAAGAGCGTATCAGACGGGCAGCAACGCTTTTCGTACAGAAAAACCCGATTTATGCAGATTGGGATATGAGATTTGATTTAGCAGTTATTAGACCGTACACATTACCTCAAATTATTATGAATGCTTGGTGATTTGTACAAAACCTCTTCTACTAAAAAGAACTTGACTTTTTTTCGCATATAAGCGAAAATATGACTGGTAAGAATATTAAAGACATGGAAAAAACTAAAGAAGTATATTTTATACTGACATAAACGATAGATGCTATATTTCAGAATGGCTCGAGCACTTGAATTATAGTACCCAAGTAAGAATTCTAGATAGAATTGCTCGTCTTGAGTATGGGGCTTATGGTGATTACAAAAATGTAAAAGGAAAGATATACGAATTAAGATTTTTCTTTGGTAGCGGATACAGAATATACTTTACAGAAGAAAATAAAAAAATAATATTGCTACTTAATGCTGGTGATAAAGCTTCGCAAAACAAAGATATAAAAAAAGCACAACAGCTTTTGAAAGAGTTTTTGGAAAAGAGGAAACAGAAATGATAAAGTTCGATGATTACTTAACAGAAAAACTTCAAGACGACAGATTGGCTCAAGAGTATATTAATGTCGCTTTAGAGGAATTTTTTAAGGACCATAATAAAGAGTTGTTTCTGATGAGCTTAAATAAAGTAGTTAGAGCAAACGGTGGAGTTGCAAAAATTGCCAAAGAAACTCATATCAACAAACAACATTTATACAAAATATTATCAACTAAGGGCAATCCTACTCTGGGCAGCATTGGTTCTCTTTTGACTGCCTTAAGACTACAGTTAAGAGTTGAAGCTTTGCGAATCAACTAAACCACACCAGCGGTCACATATTCCTGAAGCTTTTCGAAGGCACGGGTTTCAATCTGACGGACACGCTCTTTCGAAATTCCGAAATGATGGCTTAAATCATCTAAAGTTGATGGAACTTCTTTGAGCTTACGTTCCTTGATAATATAGGCCTCACGCTCATTCAAAGTTGACATAGCGCGTGCGAGAATCTTGCTTCTCAAACTGCTTTCCTGAGTCGCAGCCATCACAAGCTCATGACTTGGCCTTGCATCTGGCAGATATTCTATTAGTTCTCCGCTAGTATCATCTCCTTTATGAGATGGGCTATTAAGAGATATATCAGCACCAGACAAACGCCTGCTCATGTCAGCAACTTCGCGCTCGCTAACCTCAAGCTCCTTGGCTATTCTCGGAATATCCTGATCCCCCACAGCTCTGGAGTAAAGATGGGTCAGCTTATGCTTGATCTTGCCGAGACTAAAAAACAGCTTCTTCTGAGCAGCAGTAGTACCAATTTTCACCAAAGACCATGAGCGCAAGATATATTCCTGCATAGAGGCTTTAATCCACCACATAGCATAGGTTGAAAGGCGATGGCCCAAATCTGGGTTATATTTTTTTACAGCCTGCATCAGTCCAAGATTGCCCTCAGACACAAGATCCACCATAGGCAATCCATAATTCTTATATGAGATAGCAATTTTCGCCACAAGCTTCAAATGGCTTGTAACAAGCTTATGAGCAGCTTCTATATCATGATGTTCAAGGTAAGCCTTGGCCAGCATGAATTCCTCCTCCTGAGACAAGGAAGCTATACGATTAATATCCTGTAAGTACCTATAAAAGCCAGAATCACTACTGGAAACTACAGGCAGGCTAATCTTTTGGCTCATTCTCTACCTCCAACTAATAGGCAGCATTATATCACAATTAACAAAAAACTTTAATACTAAACATCAAATTCTTGAAATTTTACGGATAAAATCTCATAGGCTTTGCTACCACCAGGTGTACGCACCTCTACCACATCGCCAATAGTCTTGCCTATCAAAGCCCTAGCAATAGGTGATGCGACAGAAACTCTCTTCCTAGAAATATCAGCCTCATATTCCCCAACGATCAAATATTCCACTTCTTCATCTGTATCCTCATCAATCAGCTTCACAGTGCTGCCAAATTTAATACTGTTACCAGAAAGCTTTGAAACGTCAATCACTTCAGCCCTTGCCATCTTATCTTCCAGGTCAAGTATACGTGACTCCACAAAGCTCTGCTTCTCCCTGGCTGCATGGTATTCAGCATTTTCTGACAAATCACCAAATTCACGAGCTGCAGCAATCTCCTCAATAATTTTTGGACGCTCCTGAAACTTCAGTAGCTTAATTTCTTGCTCTAACTTATCATATCCCTTTTGCGTAATAGGAAATTTTGTCATATAAATATCTTTGTTATATTTTCGAACATGGAGTATATTTTTTTCTATACTCATTGTCAAACCCAACTCTAGGTAAATTATGAATTTAACAAGCTACGACCTTGAACTGAAACGCAAATACTTCCATTGCGCAAGCATAATATTCCCTCTTACGTATCTTTTTACCGACAAGCTAACGATGGTAATCATTCTTATGATCTCAACTGGCGTTGCCGTCTCCGTGGATATATCTAGGCACTATAACAAACAAATTCAAGGGATCGTGGATAGGTTTTTTACGAGCATTATGCGCAGGGAAGAGGCTAGTGGCTCGTTTAGACTAAGCGGCGTAAGCTATATGTTCTTGGGGCTGTTCGTTAGCTGCGTATTGTTCAGCAAAGGAGTTGCCATATCGTCATTCCTTGTGCTTGTTATATCAGATACAGTTGCCGCATTGGTAGGCAAACAAATAGGGAAGCCATTAGAAAATGGGAAGTCTTTGGAAGGATCTATTGCATTTTTTGTATCGGCTATAATAATTAGCATGCTAGCTTATACCTTCGAGCACTATAATGCCCGCTTTATGACAGTAATACTGGCCTGCATTGCAACTACGGCAGTAGAATTTTACTCCGATAGAATAAAAATCAACGATAATTTAGCTATACCGGTCGTATATGGCCTCTGTATGAGTTTGTTAGGGTTCTTTGTATAAATATGCACCCATCGCAGAATTTTTTCGAACATTTACGAGACCAGATTGTCATCTCGGATGTCGTTAGACAGAAAATTAATTTAACGAAGCGTGGTCAGGAATATTTGGGCCTATGCCCATTTCACAGCGAGAAGTCCCCTTCATTCACGGTGAATGATATCAAGAGATTTTACCATTGCTTTGGCTGCGGAGCCCATGGCGATGTGGTCAAATTTATAGTGGAAACCTGTGGATTTTCCTACATGGAAGCGGCAAAGAAGCTGGCTACTGATTATGGAATCCCGATCCCTAAACCTAGCAGCGCGCAGGCTAAGATTTATGAAGAAAGTGAGAAAATTTTAACTGCTCTTAATCTAGCAACCCAATTCTTCACTGACCATATGACAGGCCCTGCCTCAAGCTATCTTAAAGCCAGAAAGCTGGATCAGCCCACAATAGATAAGTACAATATTGGCTTTGCCCCTTCTGGCCCTGCTTTGCAGCAGTTTTTGGAGTCAAAAAATATACCCATTATAACAATGCATCAAGCGGGCTTAGTTGGGAAAAATGATGATGGAGATACTTACCCGATCTTCAGGAACAGGATCATCTTTCCCATTAAAAACATTTACAGCAAAGTAATAGCCTTTGGAGGACGTATTTTAGGCGAAGGGATGCCTAAATACCTTAATTCCCCAGAAAGTTTACTCTTCAAGAAATCTGAGACATTATACGGGGAAGATATAGCAACAGGCGCCGCTTACCAAAAGAAGCGCGTAATAGTCGTGGAAGGCTATCTTGACGTGATAGCCATGCATAATGCCGGCTTTTTGGAAACTGTTGCAACTCTCGGAACAGCGGTCACTGAAAGTCATTTGGCTAAATTATGGCGCATAGCTGATGAGGTCATTTTCTGTCTAGATGGCGATCAAGCCGGACAAAGGGCTATGCAGAAAGCTATTATGCTTGTTATGCCGTTACTTACCGGTCAACGCAAGGCATCGTTCTTAATACTACCGGAAGGGTTAGATCCAGATGAAATCATTGATAAATTCGGGCCTAAATTTCTGACGGATATGATGGCACAACGCATCCCTACCTCCGAAATGATATGGCACCTGGAAACCAATGGTAAGAAATTGATCACTCCAGAATCCAAGGCGCAGCTGGAAGGACGTCTTGAGGAATATATCAAAATTACCAGCAATACAAATCTTGCGCGCCATATGCGCAGCGAATTTAAAAATAAGATCTGGAATCTTGGCAAATCCAAAAAAGCCACTAAAGCTATTCAAACAATGCATTTTCTGCCCGACATAACAACCAACATAGAGCTAGTTGAATATAATCTTTTTACCATTATTTTGAAATATCCGGACCTGCTGAAAGATGAAGAGATATATAATAAATTCATGTATTTTAACTTTAAAAACCAGCCATTAAATGAACTTCGCCTCATGATCATCGATCTGTATGATAATAATCCGGAGTTTAGTTTAGAAACTCTAGAAGCAAATGCTCAAAAATCTGGATTTTTTGATCTTTTTGTATTATTATCCTCGGGCAAGGCTGCTTTCCTTGACACATTATCCTTAGATAATTTTAAAATAGACCATAGATTGCTGTGGAAGTTTTTTGTGAAAAAACACGAGCTAGAGCTCCTTAGGGAGGAATATGCGCGGGTGATATCTTCACAGCATGATGATAGATTCGACAAAGCCAGCGCATATTTAAAACAGATAAATAAAGCAGAAATTGATGTTAGAGAACTTAGTGAAATTCTAACATCGTAATTTTATACAGTTGAAAATAGGTAAAAATGACTAAAAAATCCTCTAATAAAGATATATCAACACCAGATGATGATTCACTAAGCTCACTTGTGAGCAAAGGCAAGAAAAAGGGATCAGTTACCTATGATGAAATTAACAAAGCCATTCCAGGCGATTCAAAACTCTCTATAGATGAGATAGAATCTGCCATAGCAAAATTCTCGGACGCCGGAATAGATATCATCGAAGATGATGATGCTGAGGATATAAAATTAGACATACATCTAGAAGATGACATAAGATTCTCCGCCACTCCTGCAGAAGGAGAATTGGAAGAGGAAGCCGAGACAGAAGAAGTATCCTCTACTGATGACCCTGTAAGGCTTTACCTAAGAGACATGGGAGGCGTAGAGCTTCTTTCCAGAGAAGGCGAAATAGAGATAGCCAAAAGGATTGAGGAAGGGCGCAATATAATGATCCGCTCCTTATGCACGAGCCCAGTCACGCTCAAAGCATTGATCAAATGGTATCATGACCTCGTCAATGAAAGAATCATGCTTCGCGACCTGATAGATATAGAAGCTAATATCGAAGTGGAAGAAGTCGAGGAAGAATCTGATGAGATAGAAACAGAAGAGATTACAGATGAAGATGCTCCTGTTGAAGAAAAAGAAGCAGTAGAGGATGTA
>JAYUHP010000062.1:0-2095 GCA_043766875.1 Rickettsiaceae bacterium | reverse complement strand
AAAGCAGCTTTCAGTTGAGGATATTTCTAAAGTCACAGGAATTTCCGTTAGAGAAATACAAAAGATAGCCAAACTATCTCCAAGAAAGGGGAAGTATCATAGCACCAGCCTTTGATGCTATACTAAATGGATTCCGGCTTTCCTCAGAATGACATCGCAGTCTTGACGAAATGAACCGTATTATACCAACACTAATCCTAAAAATCTTCCAAATTTTTGTGAATATTGCTTTCCCAGGCTGGATTAGTTAGTATAATTGATGCATTAATATAGCAATAGACCATATGTCCACTACTGATGAATTACATGCGAGAAGACCAACCTCCCCTCATTTGAGCATTTACAAGCTTCAGATAAGCTCCGTAATGTCCATCTTCCACCGTTTAACAGGAATTGGGCTCTTCATTGGCTTTTCTGTTTTGGCTTGGTGGATGACCATATGGATATTCAGCAAATTCGACCAAGAGGTCTTTAATTTTATAAATTACCTATTCGTAAGAGTTGGCTTATATATGTTGGTCGCAGCATTTTTCTACCATTTATGCAATGGGATTAGGCATTTATTTTGGGATATAGGCCTTGGTTACTCCCTGCCTATTATGCATAAAAGCGGCTGGGTGGTGGTGTCTTGCACCGTAATACTTACGGCAATCTTTTGTATAATTACTAATTAAGGAGCATATTTATGTGGAATGCCATCAAATTTTGTTTTTATCTTGTTATATCAAGCTCCGCTGCAATGTTTACAATTGCTACTATAGTCAATTTAATTTCTTTACCATTTGTTACAGAAATAATATCTGAAATGATGGGCGAAAATATTTCAACCATACTAGCTTGTATCATGATAGCATTATTAGATATACTGCTCATCTGGCTCCTCTCCAAATTATCTCTTTATCTTTTTAGAAAAGCACTGATAATTGCAAAAGGGACATAATATTATGCAAGATTTACGTAGCTCATTATCAAAGGCGAAAGGGCTTGGATCGAGCAAGTCCGGCTTGCATCACTGGCTTGCCCAGCGCATAACGGCGCTCATACTTGTTCTGTCTGTTGTATATATTTTCTACATAGCGCACCTAGTCTCAGGACATTCCATGAGTGACATAGTCTTAGCATTGCAAAAGCCTGGCATTATAATTCCTATGCTGATTTTTACTACAGTAGGCTTCTATCACGCCGCCCTTGGAATGCAGGTGGTAATTGAGGATTATGTGCCGAACCTTGCAGTAAGATATACTGGAATCTTGCTTGTGAAAATTTTTAGTTTGGTGACTGTGATCAGCACAATCTGTGCACTTATTTATCTAATGGTACTTTAAAAATATGAGTAATTATAAAATTGTAACCCACGAATTTGACGTTGTTGTTGTAGGCGCAGGTGGAGCGGGACTTAGAGCCACTTTTGGCATGGCACAGGCAGGGCTGAACACTGCATGTATCAGCAAAGTATTCCCAACGAGAAGCCATACGGTAGCGGCCCAGGGAGGGATCAGCGCAGCGCTTGGTAATATGAGCGAAGATGACTGGCGCTGGCATATGTACGACACTGTAAAAGGTTCCGATTGGCTTGGTGATCAAGATTCAATCCAATATATGTGCCAACATGCACCGGCTGCAATAATAGAGCTGGAACATTATGGGGTACCATTTTCACGGACTCCGGAAGGAAAAATATATCAAAGGCCTTTTGGTGGAATGACCACAGAATATGGCGAAGGAAAACCAGCCCAGCGTACATGCGCAGCGGCGGACAGAACGGGGCACGCGATATTGCACACGCTTTATCAGCAGGCCCTGAAGCATAAGGCTCAGTTCTTTGTAGAATATTTCGCGCTGGATCTCATTATGGAAAATGGAGAGTGCAAAGGCGTTGTAGCATGGAATTTGGATGACGGAACGTTGCATGTGTTCAAAGCCCATTTGGTAGTATTGGCAACTGGCGGCTATGGAAGGGCTTACTTTTCTGCCACTTCTGCCCATACATGTACAGGTGATGGTGGTGGAATGGCTGTAAGGGCTGGCATCCCACTTGAGGATATGGAGTTTGTACAATTCCACCCAACAGGAGTCTATGGATCTGGATGTCTCA
>JAYUHP010000061.1:0-2100 GCA_043766875.1 Rickettsiaceae bacterium | reverse complement strand
GCTTAGCTATAGGCGGAGCTGTATGTTCAGGTGTTTGTTGTGGAGCAGTTTGCACATGCTCTGGCGCTACATGATCAGCTTCAGCTGGAGCATGCTCATGATGAACTTGTGATTCTGGATTATGTATTTCAGGGAGGTGCTGTCGTGCCTCTACAGGAGCTGCGGGAGCTGCGGGAGCCTCAGGATGTGGCGGTGGTGGAGCTGGAACTGGTGGAGCAATTTCTTTTGCATCTAGTGACTCATCAGCTGCATCATCTTGCTCTGGAGAAGGTTTGATGCTTGGCTCTGCATCCTCCTCATCATCATCTTTAGTAGCAGGTTTAGGTTTTGGATTTACCACAGCTTTCTTAGGCTTGAGCTTAGGCTTCTCAGCTAAAGCTTCTTCTGTCTTTTCCTTTTGCAATGGGCATTTATATTTAGCCAGGTCCTTGCGAGCCGAAGATAACATAGATTTTATCTCATCTAGCTCCTTTCTTAATTCCCTATCCTTATCTGATTCATTTTCCTTAGAGTTAGCAATGTCTCTCGCATGCCTTATGTCTGGATATTCATCTGGAGAAACCATATGTCTGCTATAGGATTTCCGCGTTGTATCAAATTTTTTGCGCTTGGATTTCTTTTCCCTCTCCAACATGGCCTGATACATATAGCGGTTGCGAGCTGCTGGATCCACCATCTCATCCGCTTCATCCCCATCATATTCATCATCATCATAATCGTTTTGGATGATATTGTGCTTCGCACGATCTATATATTTTTTATTATATAACGGACGTCTTTTACCGCCCTGAAATCCCTTCGTATCTACTAGTTTATTATTAGCAGATTTTTTGAGAGTTGGCAGATCGTCACAACCAGATATCAGAAATATTATTGAAAGGAGGAAGAGTATTTTTTTTGAGATGTTCATCGATACTATCATTTCATATTACCCAGGACAGTATATCCAGTTTTTTACAAAAAACTTAAGTTTTTCTGCTCTATACTCAACATTATTTTCTCTGCTGTGTCTGCAATGATATTCGCACTGTCTTTCTGTAGTTTTTTTAAGTTTTTTGAGGCTTTTGCTAAGATATTTTGACCATTTATTATCGCTGTTATTTTATCCGCCAAAACTGCAGGCGTAAGAATATTTTGATCTATACACCAGCCACCACCGTTTTTCTCTATTACTTCCGCGTTGAAATGCTGATGACGCTCGGCAGCAAAAGGATAAGGCACTAAAATAGCTGGCTTGGAAAGAGCTATGAGCTCTGCAATAGTGGATGCCCCGGATCTAGCGATTACCAAATCTGTATCCTCTAGCAGCTCTGGCATATTGTAAAAAAACTCTGCTATATTGCTCTTAATCTCGGCTTTAGTATAAAGCTCACGAGTAGCAAGTAAATCTTCTGGCCGCGCCTGCTGAGTGACTTCCAAATGTAACTTCGGCATGGTTTCTTTTACAAGCTTCAAAGCTTCTGGAATTATTTTAGAAAATACTGCAGCTCCCTGGCTTCCACCCGTAACCAAAATCTTAAAAGCATCGCTCTTTTTCGGCTTGGTTTTCCAGGATAGAATTTCTTCCCTCACAGGATTGCCAGTTACAAGAATATTAGAACCATTGGGGATATTTGATGTCTCTTCAAATGTAAGACATAATTTTTTGGCCTTTGATGCAAACCATCTATTAACCTTGCCAAGGAAGCAATTTTGTTCATGGAGAATAATTGGGATACCTAGAATATAGGCACAAAAAATTGGGGCAAAAGCCACATAGCCACCGAATCCGATTATTAATTTGGCTTTAGTTTTTCGCAATATGGCGAAGGATTTTATTACCGCAAGCAATATAAAATAAATGGTTGAAATCTTACCAAAAATACCAGTTCCTAATCTTGAGGAATTTATGATATATGCTTGTAATGCTTGATGATTTTTTAAATAGCCTGCGCATCTATCATCCGTAATGAGATGCATATTATATCCGCGTGATTTCAGTTTTTCAGCAACAGCAATGGCTGGAAATAAATGCCCACCAGTACCACCGCCTACAACGAATATGTCTTTTGTCATAGATCCAATATCTGTAGCTTATATTTGGTCAAGCTTGCGTTCTGC
>JAYUHP010000060.1:0-2117 GCA_043766875.1 Rickettsiaceae bacterium | reverse complement strand
GCCTCGCATCAAGGATATTGAGGATATAGAAAAAAACCTCAAGCGATTAGTACCTGAGCTGAAATATGTGATAGCCCATGGGCAAATGCCTCCCACAGCCATTGATAAGATCATGAGCGACTTCTATGAGGGTAAATTCGATATATTGCTCTGCACCACTATAATTGAGTCCGGGATCGATATTCCAGCCGCAAATACCATTGTAATACATAAAGCAGAAATGCTTGGCCTAAGCCAGTTATATCAACTTAGAGGTAGGGTTGGAAGAAGCAAGGTCGGGGGCTATGCTTATCTCATGATAAATAATAGCAAAACAATGACCAATAATTCCTCCAAAAGACTTGATATCATGCAGAATATCGACTCTTTGGGAGCTGGTTTTACGATCGCCAGCTATGACAGCGACATCAGGGGCTTCGGCAATCTTGTGGGAGATGAGCAATCCGGCCATATCAGAGAGGTTGGAGCTGAGCTATATCAAGAAATGCTAGAACAGGCCATAGGCGCAATTCAGCATGTCAAACCTAAGGAAGATAATGCTATTACGCTTAATATCAATATCCCGGTCTATATTCCCGATGAATATATTGAGGACGGACAGCAAAGGCTTGCCATATATAAGCGGATTAGCTATTTGTCTTCCGAAAACGAAATAGACAGCTTTAGGGACGAGCTGATCGACAGATTCGGGATTATTCCAGAGCCTACCAGCAATTTATTATATCTTGTAAATATCAAGCTGTTATGTAAGAGGTTGAATATTTCGAACCTGGATTGCGGACCAAATGGCATGGTTATAACTTTCATTCCGGGGGAAGATACCGCCAGAATGGTCATGGAGTTCGTCAAAAAACATCCAAGACATAGCAAGCTCCGTCCGGACAATAAACTGGCGATATTGTCAAAATTCCATGATAAATCTATGCTCACCGAAGTTCACAGGATGTTATTGGAGATGTTATAATCATCACGATGCAGTGGCAAACTTGTTGTATAGGCCGCCAGCATCCTCACTCTGCTGCAGCTTCAAAACGAGCGTTCTATATTTCAGCACAAGCAAATTGCGCCCAGACATATCCCAAAGCCCAAAGGATTTCACCCTATAATATGAGGCAAATACAACAATCGCAGGGAATGCTGACATGAAGCCATATAGCGGAGCAAAAACATTGCTGGTTTCTGCGCTGCTAAACCCTAAATATCCACCCACGAATGAACATAACAGCCCAACCAAGCTGTAACCCAACTTATGCACTTCGTTCACTCCTGGTAAAATTCTAGATTTACCCATGAGAGATCTGAGTTCTGTCAGCCCGTCAATTACATTACCACCAAGCGCACTGCTCACCTTCACAAAATTATGGCCATATTCTCCTGGTTTATGAGCAACAAGTGAAAGATAAAAATTACGTGATGTTATTTTCAAACGATGCATTATATTATGAACATTTTCTCCAGAATCTGACAGATTCCACTGCAACTCATCCAGCAAAAATGGTGATGGCAGAGGGACAACGCCTGTGCAATAATCCTTGATCAAATCAGGATCGCCCCCATCGATATACATCTTAAGCCCAGAAAGACTGGCATTTTCTTTTTCATAGTTATAAAGAGAGCGAAAATATGATAATTTATGTTGCATAGGATACCACCTGGGGTTATACTGACCTCGTCGAACTTATACGCATGGTAGCCTAAAAAGGTTAATGAATAGTTAACAATCTGGGGTTAGAATAAAATATTTTTATTTAACTATAAGTTATATCAAAAATGTCACTAATTTGTTGGTTGATGTTATCCCGGAACCACCACTCATCGTCACCCCGGAAATTGTGCAGCAATTATCCGGGGCCTATAACCACTACAGCTGAGGCTTATCTCAAATTCTAAGGTTATGGGTCCCGGATATTTTTCTTCGAAAAATTCCCGGATGACCTCACTCTGTCACAAATCTACAACTTATTCCCTATACTTACCCCACCAAGCTCTAACAACCCCACATTCCCTATATATTTAAATTTATTAAAATGTTATTATATTATTAAGTAATGGATTGATGAGATATGTCGAAATTTGGGCTCAAAAAAAGAAGCAGTGAATATCAAGGGACCTTTGGT
>JAYUHP010000059.1:0-5735 GCA_043766875.1 Rickettsiaceae bacterium | reverse complement strand
AATAAAATAAAGGCAAATTCTCCACCTTGAGCAAGAAGCAGCCCAGAGTGTATGGAGACAGATTTATCAAATCCGAATAAGAAACAAAGCCCCATAATAATAAGGCTTTTAACAACTATTAGGCTAATTGAGAATATTATTATCTTATCTAGCTGCTCATACATTTCTATTACATCTATTGTCATGCCAACAGACATAAAGAATAGCCCTAGCAATAGACCCTTAAATGGATGAATACTCTCTTCAGCTTGCGTTCTGAACTCAGTTTCCGCAACCAAAATTCCTGCAGCAAGAGCCCCCAGTGCAAGAGATAGACCTAGATACTCCGTACCCCAGGCTGCAGAGAGCACTATAAGGAGAGTAGCTGCAATAAATAGCTCATTACTACTCTCTGTCTTGTCAGAAGAAATTAAATGGAATAATGGCCTTAAAAAGAGCCTACCAGCCACGAATATACTCATCAGAGCGATGATAGCCTTTAGGAATGCTATCCCTACAGCCTGAGCAATTGCACCATCACCACCCTTTGCAAGAAGCGGCACTATCACAAGCAAAGGAACCACTACAAAATCTTGCATGAGCAAGATTGCGAGGGAGATACGTCCTACTTGGGTCGACTGGTTACGAGTTTCTTGTAGTACTTGGAGAACTATTGCTGTTGAGGATAAAGCTAGGCCACCGCCTATTAATATCGCTGCATTCGTATTATTGGTAAAGAGGACTACAGTCCCGGAAATGATTATTGTAGTAATAAGAACCTGGAGCGAGCCAAGGCCCAGCACGTACTTACGCATCGCCTTCAGACGTTCAAAGGACAGCTCAAGACCTATAGCAAATAGCAAAAACACTACGCCAAATTCAGCCAGCATCGATGTTTGATCGGCGGACACTATGCGAAAACCATGATCTCCTATAGCAGCCCCTGCAACCAAATACCCAAGAACAGGACTTATTTTTATGCGCTTAAATAGGATCACAACAAATACCGCTGCGGCGATTAAAATCAAAATGCTAGGCAAGAATTCTATTTTTTCCATTACTCTCCTGGTGACTTACATATAATCAAGTTCTAAACACTATATTAAAAAATTATGTAATTGCAAATTAGAATATTTAGATCGTGACGAGGATTAGAGATTTTTAGTAATCCCATCGTATGCTTTTAGCCTACTTAAGGTTGCTTCTAGCGTATCTAGCCTCAGCATAGAAGGCCCGTCGCTAGGAGCATTATCGGGATCCTGATGGACTTCCATAAAGACTCCCGCAACACCAACAGCAATTGCTGCCCGTGCCAATACTTCCACGAATCTTCTTTCACCCCCACTTTGAGCGCCCAATCCTCCCGGCTGCATCACGGAATGTGTAGCATCAAACACCACTGGAGCTCCAGTTTCTGCCATAATTACGAGGCCTCGCATATCCGAGACAAGCGTATTGTACCCAAAACATGCTCCACGTTCTGTAAGAATAATATCTTTGGCTCCAAAATGCTTGAGTTTTTCATGGACATTCTTCATATCCCATGGGGCCAAAAACTGGCCTTTTTTAACTTTGACTATCTTGCCTGTTTCTGCCGCTGCCTTTAGAAGATCTGTTTGACGGCACAAGAAGGCTGGGATCTGTAGAATATCTGCAACTTCCGCAGCAACAGAGCATTGAATTTCTGTATGTACATCAGTAACAATAGGCACGCCGAATGTATCTTTGACTTTTTGAAGTATATTCAAGCCATCCTCTATACCAGCTCCACGCTGACCTTTGACAGATGTACGGTTTGCCTTATCAAAGGATGATTTATATATGAATGGAATTCCAAGCTTGCTTGTAATTCTTACAATATTTTCTGCCATAAATAATGCATGATCAAGCGTTTCAACCTGACAAGGACCTGCTATAAGGACAAATGGCAAATTATTTGCTATTGAGATATTATTAATCTTAATTACATGATTTGACATAATACTCCTCATAATTGAATCTACTGTTTTTCTGCTTCGTCTTTTTGTACTTAAGAAAAATTTTTGCTTTTTAAAAAAGCACATAGGGAAGGCTATGCTTGCTTCTTTAAAAACCAAAAGATTTTCCTCATCTCCTCAAAAATACTCGCATAAAATTCAGCATTTCCAATTATGAGGAGTATATTACTTAGCCATCGGTAAAGTTTTTTCGGCTTTTTTAGCCTTAGAATTTTCCAATTCTTCGGTAATGTTAGATTCCTTATTGGAACGATTTGACAAATTGGCCAGCAATAAAGAATTCGCCATAAATAATACTGCAAGGAATATAGTCACTCTTGTAAAAAAATTAGCGGCAGAACGTGCTGTAACAAGCCCCATATTGCTTCCACCACCGCCAAGACCAGCAAGGCCATCGCTGCTATTTTTTTGCAATAGTATTACCGCTATCAACAGCACGGAGATTACGATATGAACCACAAGTAATATATTCAACATTTTTCTATAATATCTAAAATTGATCTTAGCTGAACCGCATCCGTAGCAGCCTTGCCTACAAGCAATCCGCTAACTCCAGGAAGCGTAATAATGTCTTTAGCATTCTCAGCACTTACGGAACCACCATACACTAAATGATGGTTATTATCCAGAGATTTTATGCTACTGCTAATAGCCAACATTGTCTCTTGAATTTCAGCCAAAGAAGGCAAAGTACCAGTACCTACTGACCAGGTTGGCTCATAGGCTATAATCACTTTGGCAAACTGCTCAATAGGAAGCCCTTGAAGCTGATCCCTCACTACACTCAAATGCCTACCATTCTTCCTGTCATCATTACTCTCCCCGACACATATTATCGGGCTTATAGCGCCTGCCAAACAATATTCTAGCTTGGCTAATATAGTATCCTTGTTATCCAGTTTTCTTGATCTTCTCTCTGAATGCCCAATAATTGCATAATCAATCCCTATATCTTGCAATATAGAGACTGGTGTCTCGCCCGTATATGCCCCAAAAGCACCAGTACAACTGCTTATATCTTGAGCAGATATATTAATAACTGGGAAGGCCTTAGCCAAATAGGCAAGATGGGGCATTGCTGGAGCAGCTATTATATTGTCATCATGAGCAATAATTTCGCATAGGGCAATTGCTTGATCTAGAGTAAGATATGTCTTCCAATTACAGATAAGAATTTTTTTCATACTTGCGTTTTTCGTACCTGGTGATATTCTGAGCAACTTGTTTTAAATGAAGTTAAATTAAAATGCTACAACAAATTAGAAAAACTGCAGACGGTATTGTCTTTAGGATATTTTTAGGTGTCATAGTTTTATCTTTCGTCGCCTGGGGAGTGAATGATGTGATAAAAGGACCTGGAGGAGGCGATCTTGCCACTTTCAAAGGGATAGATCCAATCAGCTATAATGACTTCGCTAAGGCAAAGGCCGAGGAAGTGAAGAAAGTCCAAAGATCTGAAGGGATTAACTTCTCGGAAGAACAAATTGAGCAAATGGGTGTTAATCAGTTTGTGCTTCGCAGGCTTATACAAAATAAGCTCCTAGATTTTCTAGTAAAAAAATATGATTTAGACTTCAGCGATGCTGTGCTTGCGGATGTTATCAGGACCCTGCCTATCTTCAGAGATGATAGTGGCATGTTCGATATCGAAAGACTCAAAGCATATCTGCGCATAAATAATATCACCGAAGATGATTATTCTGACGAGATTAAGGCTTATTTAGGTCATACGATGATTCTTGGCAGCTTCGTGGGTAATTCTTACATTCCAAAAGTCAGGGTAGATAATATTATTGATCATATGTCCGAAGTACGCACTGTAGATATTGCTAGTATCTCACTGGTTCCAGCAAAACAAGAAGCGAGCCTTAACGTAGGAGAGGCAGAGCTTAAGAGCTTCTATGACGAAAATAAGGATTATTTCAAGACAGCAGAGATGCGTGACATATGCTATACAAAAATTGACCATAGCCTTGGTAAAAACAAAGTTACGGTGACGGACCAGGATATAGCGCAATTTCTCGAGGAAAATAAGACCGAATTCAAGGGTAAGAATCCTGATAAGATAAGAGCCGAAGCCAAAGCAATGCTACAAAAACAAAAGCTTGACGAATGGTTCATAGAACTTGCCAAATCATTGGAAGATGAGGTAGCTGGTGGTTCAACTCTCCAGGAAATCTCTGCTAAGTATGGTTTAAAGCGTGTTTGTGAGAAAAATATTACAGCTCAAAATATAGAGACAAGCGCTGGCGGACTATTCTCTAACTTTAGTCAACAGCTCTCTGAGATGGCAGATCAAGAGGTTTCATACCCTATAGATGTACAGGGTACTGGTATGGTATTATTTGAAATTGCAAAATTCATTCCCGAAAAACTTAAGGAATTTGAATCAGTAAAAAAAGAAGTTTTGATAAAGTACCAGGAATTCGCATACCGTCAAAAGATCCTCAAGAATCTTCAAGACTTTGCGTCAAAGGCTAACAGCAATGCTTTTAGTGAAGAGGCTTCAGGACTTGGGATGGTTGTAAGCAGTAACAAAATTTTCCTTAGATCTCAGCTAGCTGGCATAGCATCTATGCCGCCTGAGATGCTTGTATCCATGTTCTCTGCGGATAGCGGGAAAGTGGCCGGGCCGTTTATAGCAAAAGATTCAGCATATATGCTGGTGGTACGTAAAATAGGCTATGATAAAGCATCCAAGCTAGCAATAGCAAAGGAAGCTAAGGAGAATATCGTCAGCAAGATCAAAGAAGGCATGATGGAAGAATTGCTTATCTACACACAAACCCAAAGCAACATGAAGGTCAAGGCCGATTGGGGCAAGTGATGCTATGTTTGGGTTAACATCTCCTTAACGTCTTAATTGATAATAAACCATTAAGATTTGAAGCATTTCTGTTGTATTTTTGTTACAGTATGTTTTTTATCCCTGATAAAATAGCCGAAGAATTAAATGGCTCTTTACCCATATATATATTCTATGCTATAACCCTACCAGGTTGCACTTGTAATTTGTGCGCTTAAGTTTAATTCAATTTAAGTATATAAGGTAATATTATGAAAAAAATTCTACTAACAACTGCAGCGGTTGCTGCTCTTTCTACTTCAGCTTTCGCTGAAATGATGGATAATCAATTCTACCTAAGAGGTGACGTTTCACTTTCTAAATTCAATAACGTCTCTATCGATAGCGCTAAGCACAAAAGCAAATGGAATGCTGGTCTTGATGTTGGTGCTGGTTATTACATGATGGATAATGTAAGAGCTGAGCTTGTTTACAACCATGTATTTTCTCCAAAATTTAACTGGTCAACATCTGCTAATAACGCAACTATTAGTTCAAAAGCTAGCGCTACAGCTGACGCGATACTAGCGAGAGCATTTGTTGATTTTGCTGATTTAGGCGTTGCAAAATTATATGCTGGTGTTGGTGCTGGTTGGTCAAAAGTAACTGCTAAAACTACCGTTGCAGCAACAGGGCTGCCTAACATTGCAATCAAAGCCAAAAGCAAAAATAATTTCGCTTATAGCGTGCACCCAGGTTCAGGCTTTGATGTTGCTGAAGGCGTAAAGCTTGATGTAGCTTATAGCTGGAGAGATTATGGTAAGAGCAAGAATTTCGTTAATGCTGCCAACGTATCACTTGGTAAAGCAACTCTACGCTCACACAATCTATCTGCTGGTGTAAGATTTGATATCTAATCTCACCACATGAGAAAATAATTTAAAAGGGAAGGCCAAAAGCCTTCCTTTTTTTAT
>JAYUHP010000058.1:0-2138 GCA_043766875.1 Rickettsiaceae bacterium | reverse complement strand
TGGCAAGGTTCTATTTGCATCCCTAAATCTCTCAGGCAAGCAACATAACATATATCGTTATTCTCATGATAACTCAGATAATATGCAATATTTCACCGAAGAAGGCAAAAGCGTGAAGCGTAACCTGCTTCGTACACCTATAGGAGTTGCAAGACTTTCATCTCACTTCGGCAAAAGAAAACATCCAATACTAGGCTATACTAAAATGCATAAAGGTGTGGATTTTGCTGCAGCTACTGGAACTCCTATATATGCTGCCGGTGATGGAACAGTTAAACATATTGGCTGGAAACAGGGATATGGTAAATGTGTGGAGATTCGTCATACCCCTACATTGTCTACTTTCTATGCTCACGCAAGTGCTTTTGCCAAAGGCTTAAAGCATGGAGGCACAGTAAAGCAAGGCCAAACGATTGCCTTTGTTGGCTCAAGTGGCCGTACAACCGGCGCTCACCTACATTACGAGGTCAAGATCAATGGCCAGCATATAAACCCCCTTTCTGTCAAAACCTCTCCAGGTATTGAGCTAAGCGGCGATAAGCTACATTCCTTCGTATCATTCAAGAAGAAGATTCAGAAGATGCACAGGAATATGAACGGCGAGATCGAAGCCTAACAGCATAATATCATCCAAGCGAAGGCAGGGATTACATCTTAAACCCGCTTCACAAGCTCATTTTCAAAGCCGAATTTGCTCATATTTTTGACTCGCATAGGGAACAGGATGCCATCTAAATGATCCACCTCATGCTGCAAAAGCCTTGCATGAAAGCCATGAGCCTCACGTTGGTGGAAATTACCCTTTTCATCTAAATATGTATATTTGATCTGGTCATATCTTTCGACCTCTCCCATCATTCCAGGAACCGAAACGCAAGCTTCCCAGCCAGGAACCATAGCATCCGACAATGGCGTAATTTTGGGGTTGATCATAGCTGTCCATGGAATCTCCTCTTGATCAGCATCAGAGATGGATTTATATCTATCATTCACAGGCTTAGATGGCACTCTAAATACCACGATCCGTTTTAGAATACCCACCTGAGGAGCGGCAAGCCCAACCCTCTCACCTATCTTTTGGATAGTATAAAACATATCGGAAATTATTTCCTGAATTTCATCCGAAAATACATCCCGCACCTCCTCTGATCTCTCGAGGAGAATAGGATTACCCATTATCAGAGGTTCTAAAAAACGTGGCATATTCGCATTCCTAGTTGTCAAATCATGATAGCTTTTGGGATGAGTAAGTCAACTGGAAATTGCGAGATTACGAGATTTGAGGCTGCACACGAGTGATGCAACCTCAAATTTTATTTATTTTTGAAGCTCGGCATGAACATCGTCACTGACCAGTACAGGAGCTTGGAAAAGCTTGTTTTCCATAACAAATTCAAAACTTGTTGGATCTTCTACATCATAACGGATTTTCATTATCATAGGTGATACATGATGATGTTTCTCTAGAGTAGTTCTCATCACTGCATCAAGCATTCTATATAGTCCATATTGAGTAACGTCCCTATCAGCGCCCTTTCTTTTTGATGTTAATTTCACAGGAGCTTTATAGTGAATCGAAAACGATGATAGTGTTTTGCCATCATTATCCAAAAGATCTGTTACTTGCTTTCCACTCTTTGCTACTAGTATACCTAATACCGTACCATCTAATTTCAGGTTCTTAACATCCTCTTTAATTATTTTAAATGTTGCCTGCGTTTCTTGCCACTCGCGCACAGGGACAGCTATGCCCACTTTTATATCAAACAAAACAATGCACATTATCAGGCCAATTATTTTTTTATAGCTATGTGTTATCATGCTACCTCTCCTATATGGAACTGCTCTTTCTTTTTTAGAACGAACAATTTAACTGTAGCACAAAAAAAATAAGATGAAAGTAAAAGATTTTTAACTGGAAATTACATTATTTCAGCGTTTCAAGATATGCCACAACATTTGCTACGTCTTCTGGCTTAGCAAGTCCTGCGAATGTCATTTTAGTACCTGGAAGAAACTCTCTAGGCTTGTGTAGCAGGTGGAAGATGCTCTCTACGTCCCATTTGCCGCCTTTAGCAAGAATAGCTGCTGAGTAGTTATACCCTGGCTTCGAGCCCTTGTTAGAGTCAACCACGCCC
>JAYUHP010000057.1:0-2144 GCA_043766875.1 Rickettsiaceae bacterium | reverse complement strand
GTAGCTAACCGGCCACGGTGGGCCATACCAATTACAGCTTCGTTTGCGCCAAAGCTTGGAAGCGATGCTATAACATACTCCAAAGAAGCTATGGTTGCATCTCCCCCTTCGATCGAAAAGCGCTTTGCACCAGGGAATTTTACATGTAGGTAGTTTTCCATACCGCCAGCAGCAATGAGGTTTTCCAAAATGGAAATTTTTTGCTCTTTGGTGAATGAAATTCTGGATTCGAACTTGTTATATAGCCAACTCTCTTCTTCTCTGCTTTGAAGATGGCTGCATTCAATCGCCAAAGTCCTTGCATATATGGAATCCAGCTTATTTATAAGATTAGCATCAGTAACGCCAAAATCCTTAGCTTCCAGCCCCACTTCCGTCTTGGTTCTTGGTATTTCTATACCCAATGGATCCAGCATTGAAAGATAATGTCCACGCTGCCTATAAGCATTTATTAGCATTTCAGCGCGCAGCCCACCCGTATCTTCAGTAGATTTTGCTATCTCTTTCCCTTTCTGAGGAGCTGGAACTCTTGCATTTAAGAGAGTAGGAACTTCTCCCCAAGAAGGGCGCATATTTCCCTTGGAACCTAGGTAGTCCTTAAAAAATTCTTGCCAAGATTTATCCACAGATATTGGATTGCTTAAATATTGCTGATAAATCTCCTCAACAAAGACTGCATTCCCACCAAATAAAAAACTCGTTTTTTTAAATTCTGAAGTCACTTACCCTCCGACTATAAACTGCGTATATTCTACACATTTTTAGCTCATCTTGGCAAGGGATTAGTGTGAGTTTTTATATTTTATTGAGAGCTATAAAGAACATTGCAGCTCTTTAATTTGGTCAACGGACAGTCTAGTAGCCGCAGCGATTATCTTAAGATCAATGTTTAGCTTTAGCAGATTCATAGCCGTTTGCTCCTTTTCCTCAGCTCTACCTTCGGCTTTACCTTCGGCCTTACCCTCGGCTTTCCCTTCAGCTATACCTTCCTCTTTCCACTCATCTCTATATTTGTCTGCTATGGTTCTCATAATATTTTTCTCCTCCTTCTCAGATAAATGCTTATACAATATTTTTAATAATTCCCCTCGTTTTCCCTCAGAGACCTTGTTGTCAGTGTACCACATAAATGAATTTATGAAATATACCCGTTTTCCTTATCCACCAATGCTGCTGCACGAAAACTCCCCAAAAACTCATCCCAAAGCTTAAGCATATCACGCTGATGAATATGTTTCATAAAATACTCCAGCATCCCTAAATGCTGCTTCTTCTTGATCTCATCATCCGTCATGGCGTGCAGATCTATCAGCTTATAGTCTCCACACATCAGGTTTTTTGCAAGATCTGGCTCTACAAACAAATCCCACAGGTTCTTTGGCGCATCATATCGCTTCGTACCATTATATAACACCAAAGGCACAATCAGTGGGAGCTTATCTTTTTTCTTTATATGCCTCTCGCATAAAAGAAGCATATATCTCCACAATCTAAAACCTATCCAGTAATCGCTCTCTGACTGATGCTCTATAAGAACATAAACATACGCTGTTTCATTGGAGTTGGTCTTAATGGAATATATAATATCACTAAGTCTTCTTTTCAAATCTTCTTCTACAAAACTTTCTTTCTCAATGGTTATTTGATTTAGATCTATTAATCTTTTAATATTTGGTGGCAAGTAATATTCTAAAAACTCTCTAGCCGCCAATTGCTCCTGCATTATCTTCTTGAACAACCCATCATGATTGACTATTTCTTTCTTGGGCATCTTTCTCCTTTGTTATATTGCTATCTCAAATTGAAAATATACTATATTTATCCAACCTGTCTAGTGAGATTTTTGGAGAGTAATATAAATACAACCTTTGGTTATTTTTTAGTTGTGTTGTAGAATTTATAGTTATATTATGTGACAAGCGTTGGTCATTACAAAAACAAGCACATCCTCATAGTTGGTGGCTGGCGCAAATCTGCCGAGCTATAGTTTTTATATAGAGTGGGTTCTAACAAAGCTCTGGCTCGGCGGTACAGCTCTGTTGTTATACCAAGTCCCAGAATTAATCCTACGTCGTCACTTCAGCGCTCACCTATTAAAATAGGCGTCGCGCCTTGCTCCTAGTATCAACTATGTTTTGCAATAA
>JAYUHP010000056.1:0-5816 GCA_043766875.1 Rickettsiaceae bacterium | reverse complement strand
GCAGGTTGAGATGAAGAACCTGAAGACCGGCACTAAGCTCAATGAGCGCCTAAGTTCCAGCGATTATGTCGAAAGAGCCCAGCTTGAGCAGAAAGAATATCAATATCTATATGCTGAAGGCGATAATTTGGTACTTATGGATCTGGAAAGCTTTGAACAAATAATGGTCTCAAAGACCCTTGCAGATGATAAATTGCCATTTTTAGCTGACAATATGATTGTTACCATTGCATCCTATGAAGAAAAGCCTCTTAGCATGGAGCTACCATCTACTGTAATATTTGAAATCGAACAGACAGATCCAGTCATCAAAGGCGCTACAGCTACATCTTCTTATAAGCCAGCTATTCTGACCAATGGCGTGAGAGTACTGGTGCCACCATACTTAACTACTGGCGAAAGAATAGTCGTAAAGACCGAAGATTCAAGCTTTGTAGAAAGAGCAAAATCGTAATGAAATCACCTCTTATTACATCCATTATGGGTGCTATCTCCAAGTCCTCCCGCTCTCTATATAGAGATTACTTCGAACTGGAGCAACAGCAGTCTTCAAAGCGTCCTATGGATGATTTCGTGCAAAGATCATATAATAAATGCGAAGAGACAATCAAGACAGAGCTTGCCAAATATTCTACCATAGAGTTTGATATTCTAGCAATTGATGGAATGGCGAATCTAAAATCTGCAATTCCATTGTTTGGTACGGTAGTATGCGCATACCAAGTAGATAAGGAGGCTAGAACTGCTATAGCATCCGTAATCGAATTCCCAGCTTTAGGGGAGACCTATATGGCGGAAAAAGGTGCTGGAGCATGGATGGAAAGATATATACATAATTCTGGAAACAAGCCCTCAATGAGGCTCAGAGTATCAGGACGAAAAGACTGCTCTTTAGCCCTGTGTGATGAACAAACCACAGTGCCTTCACCCTACCGCATACTCGGCTGCAGCGCCTATTCCATATGCCTACTTGCCTCTGGCAAAGCTGATATTGCATCTTTCTCAGAAGATAGCCCTGCCCTAGTTTCTGCAGCAAAATTATTCATTCAGGAAGCAGGTGGCCAGATAGTCTCCGATAATCCTTTGATTTTATCTAACGGATGTTGTAGTCTGTAATTAGTTCAACTAACAATGGGCTATGACAATGGATTCTTCAGACTACTTACTACGTGAATTGCGTATTTTAGAGGACGAACATCAAAACCTCGAATATACGCCTTATGATATCAGGTCATTGGATGATCTTACGATACAGCGCATCAAGAGACGCAAATTATGGATAAAAGACAGGATTGCTGCAATAAAGTCTGTAGTGTATCCTGAAGTTATTGCTTGAGTATCAACCGTCATCCCGGAATTTTTCGAAGAAAAATATCCGGGACCCATAGCCTTAGCATTTGAGATAGTCTACCTACGCCAAGGCTTCGGTAGACACTCATGCGCTATAAGCTTCTGTTGGCTCGCCACCCGAAGCTTTAGCGTAGGGTGGGCCCCGGGTCTTCGCACCTAGTGACGAATCTTTTATGAGGAAAAATGAAAATCGCATGTTGGAATGTGAATTCCATCAAGTCAAGATTAACACAGGTGTTAAGCTGGATTGAGCAGCATGACCCCGATGTAATATTATTCCAAGAACTTAAATGCGAGGAAGAATCCTTCCCACTAGAAGCATTCAGCCATCTTCCTTATAACTTCGCAATCTCAGGACAAAAAACATATAATGGCGTGGCCATATTATCCAAATATAAGATAGATGGAATAAAAAAAGCATTCCCAGGCAGCCCATGCCCTGACCAAGCTCGCTTTATAGAGATTAGCTTTGCCTCGCCCATTGGCTACTGTAGAATCATCTCTATATATGTACCAAATGGCGGGGAAATACATAGCGACAAATTTATGATGAAATTGGAGTTTCTAGACGCTCTATATTCCTACCTCCATAGTATTAAAAATACAGAGGAACATGTAATCATTGGGGGCGATTTTAACGTAGCTCCATTCGATATAGACGTATATGCCCCAAAGCAAATGCACCATACAACCTGCTTTACATTAGAAGAAAGAGTGAAGCTACGAGCAATTCTAAATAGCAATTGGACGGATCTTTATAGAGCCCTCAATCCTGCCACATGCGACTTCACATGGTGGGACTATCGTGGCAGGGCTTTCGAACATAACCATGGGATGAGAATCGACATGATCTTAGGCTGCCCAAAAACGGCTGATAGGCTCCAAGAATTTATCATAGATAAGGATGCAAGAAGCAGCGACAAAGCTTCCGACCACGCTCCTATCATGGCTGTGCTATGATGTGAGGAAAACATTATGGAAAAAAAATTAGAAATAAAGTTACGTTACCTAGAAAAAGCCATTTTTCAATTAGAAGAAATGATTAACGAGCCAGTAGGTTCAAAACGTGCTGAAATCGATTCAGCCATACGGCGTTTCAAATTTTGCTTTGAGCTCTTTTGGAAAACATTGAAATTAGCGCTTGAGATTCTGGGACAAAATAGCGCCTTCCCCAAAGAAGTACTGAAGGCGGCCTATCAAGGAGGGTTGATAGGTGACGAACAAATCTGGCTTCATATGCTAAAAGATAGGAACGATACATCGCATATTTATGACAAAGACGTCGCCGATCAAGTGTACAATAATATCAAAACACGCTATTTTGGCGTAATCAAGAAGAGCTTTACAGAACTCAAATGCAGAGATTTCTGATCATAGTTGCTTAGTGATACAAGTGCAACACATCGCCATAATTCATTAGATTTGTTATAGATAATATTACAAAAGATAAAGATTTTGATATATCATTAACTTAGTAGTAATAATTAATTTTATAATAGGTTATTTATATGAGCTCAGACAGTAGCAGTGGCGATGAAGGCGTACCAAACAGTCCTAGGGACCCATCAACTCCACGGAAGCAATGGGAGAAATCTGGAACCCCCGGCAGTGCAAGGTCCGCTGTGAAAGTATGGGGCAGACCTGAAAATGAAAGTAGCGCGAGGTCGATTATAAAAGAGGTAAGGGGTGAAGCACCCTTGAGGGATGTTGCTGAAAAGGTGTCTAGTAGTCCAAAAGCACCATCAAAGATAGCAGCGAAAGCCGAAGAAATAGCTAAAGCCGGTAGAAAACGTAGAGACACAATTGCCGGTGCTCAAGACACAAAGCCTCGCTGGAAAACTGGCCTAACAAGACAGCGCTCTGCTACTGCTAGTACTAAACACATTCCAGGTGTGGGTCCTGGCTGATTCGTCTTAATGATGTCATCCAAGCATTTGCTTGGATGACATCGAAAAATTATGATTAGAAATCCATTCCGCCCATGCCACCCATACCGCCACCGCCGCCACGAGGAGCATCCTCCTTATCGCTAGGCTTATCAGTAATAATAGCCTCTGTGGTAATAATCAGCGATGCAACAGATGCAGCATCCTGCAGAGCAGTACGTACAACTTTTGTAGGGTCGATAATACCGGCTTTAAACATGTCTGTATATTCCATGGTCTGAGCATTGAAGCCAAAGCTTGTATCCTTGCTTTCGCTCAATTTACCAACAACCACAGCGCCATCCATACCAGCATTCGCGACGATTTGACGTAAAGGTGCTTGTAGCGCACGTTTGATGATATTCACACCGGCCTGTTGATCCTCGTTAGCACATTTGATGTTATCAAGTATACGAGCTGCATAAAACAGCGTAGCGCCACCACCCGGCACAACTCCCTCCTCAACAGCAGCGCGAGTAGCATGCAAAGCATCGTGGACACGGTCCTTACGCTCTTTTACCTCTACTTCAGTAGCACCACCTACTTTAAGCACAGCAACACCACCAGCCAGCTTCGCTAGGCGTTCCTGCAGTTTCTCCTTATCATAGTCGGAGGTAGTTTCCTCGACTTGCTGACGAATCTGTGAACAACGGGCTTCGATATCAGCCTTTGGGCCAGCACCATCTACTATTGTGGTAAATTCTTTAGTAATGGTAATTTTTTTAGCAGAGCCTAACATTGGCAATGTAACATTTTCTAGCTTCATGCCTAAGTCATCGCTGACAAGCTGTCCGCCTGTTAAAATTGCCAAATCTTCCATCATGGCTTTTCTACGGTCACCAAAGCCTGGCGCCTTTACAGCAGCTACCTTCAGCCCACCACGAAGCTTGTTCACAACCAAAGTTGCAAGAGCCTCGCCTTCGATATCTTCTGCGATAATAAGCAGAGGACGTCCAGTTTGTACAACTGCTTCAAGTAGAGGAAGCATAGGTTGCGAAGCTGATAGTTTTTTCTCGAATAGCAGGATAAACGGGCTGTCCAGCTCTGCGATCATTTTTTCCGCATTGGTTACAAAATAAGGTGAAAGATATCCACGATCGAACTTCATCCCGTCAACCACGTCAATCTCAAAGCTGAAGCTTTTCGCCTCTTCAACTGTAATAACACCTTCCTTACCAACTTTCTTCATAGCTTCAGCGATTTTCTCGCCGATCTCTGTATCACCGTTAGCAGAGATTGTTCCAACCTGGGAAATCTCTTCTTGGCTGCTGATTTTCTTGCTGACTTTTGTTTTGATCTCTTCGATTACAGCAGCTACTGCCATATCAATACCACGCTTTAGATCCATTGGATTCATACCAGCAGCTACTGACTTGTTCCCTTCATTAGCAATGGACTGAGTTAGAACAGTGGCGGTTGTTGTACCATCACCTGCCACGTCTGCAGTCTTGCTAGCTACGGATTTCACCAGCTGAGCACCAGCATTTTGGTATTTGTTTTCTAGATCTATCGCTTTTGCGACTGTAACACCGTCCTTTGTGAGCTTAGGCGCCCCATATGACTGGTCTATACAGACATTTCTACCCCTTGGACCCAAGGTTACTTTTACTACATCCGCAAGTATGTTAATACCTTGCAGCATTTCTTTGCGAGCATCTTCGCCTTTAATAATTTGCTTAGCCATATTTTTTCTCCTTTAATTAATATTGTTGTTGTGCTGGATGTCATTCCAGCTAAGGCCTCTTGGGTGTCATCCCGGACCAGTGAGAGCGAAGATCGAACGACGGATCCGGGATCCAGCTTATAAACTTCTATGACGCTTTGCGTCATAGTACTGGATCCCCGCCTACGCGGGGATGACATGTTGGCATTAGCCAACTATACCTAGAACGTCTGATTCCTTCATAATCATAAGCTTCTGGCCGCCTATTTCAACTTCTGTTCCGGCCCATTTGCCAAACAATACAGTATCCCCTACTTTCACGGCCATTGCCATGATTTCGCCCTTATCGTTCCTGGCTCCCACGCCAACAGAAATCACCTCACCCTGCATAGGCTTTTCCTTTGCGTTATCAGGGATGATGATTCCCCCAACGGTCTTTTCCTGCTGTTCTAATGGTTTTACCGCTATACGGTCATGTAATGGTGTAAATTTTGCCATATGTATCTCCTTTTATGTGTTGACTGCCTACGAGATCTATATATGAGCTAAGTTGGAATATTCAAGGGGGCAAGTGGAAAAAAATAAACGTCATCCCGGAAATTGCGTAGCGTGCGTCATCCCGGAATTTTGTGAAACAAAATATCCGGGACCCATAACCACGATAGCTTATTGTTATAGAACATATTAAAGGAAAGCTACCTTACCCACTCTACTAATCTCAAAGATTGGGCTTATGGGCCCCGGGTCTTCGCCCGGGGTGACGTTTGAAGAACAATTCCGGGATTGTATAAGTTCGCTAAATCGGTTCCAGATTTTACGTAATAATTTGTGGATATGTGGATAATTTCTTCGAAGTTACCCACATACCCACAAATCAA
>JAYUHP010000055.1:0-2180 GCA_043766875.1 Rickettsiaceae bacterium | reverse complement strand
TCTCTTATATAGCTCGCGGGCTAGGGGAGGGTTTTCCACGATAGGAATATCATGCTCTTCGGCAATTTCTCTAATTCTCTTTGCTATAAGATCCTGTCCTTTTGCTACAAGTTGAGGAGCATGCATAGTTTCTGAATCATATTTTAGCGCCACAGCATAGTGGGTAGGGTTTGTAATGATCACATCCGCCATTGGCACATTCTTGCCTATATTACGTTGTGCTGCTGCCCTTCTCAGCTCACGTATACGTCTTTTAACCAGTGGATCACCTTCTGCCTGTTTGTGCTCTTCTTTCAGCTCGTGTTTGGTCATCCTAAGGGATTGATAATATTCGTAGCGTTGATATGAATAATCTATCAGAGCAAGGACAATTGTAGTGATAGTAATACATATCATTACGTGGTTTATTATGGAGTGAAATTCTGCCAATATCAGCCCAATACCCATGTCTTGGTAGATGCGAAGCTCTTTGATGTCAGCTGAGATTATTAAATATAGAAATATACTAACCAATCCAACTTTAGTAATATTTTTAATGAATTCCACAAGGCTTCGTTTCGAAAACAGCCTGCCAATTCCTGCGAAAATTGAGATTTTAGACAATTTTGGTTGAATGGTTTCAAAAGAGAAACTTATTTGCCCCTGCTGTATGAAGCTTGCGAACATAACGGCTGCGATTACCATTGCAAAAAGTGGGCTGAGCGATAGCAATGCTTTGTTCATGAGTGATCTCATTACATTCCACACTTGGCCTTGGTCTACTCGTATTTCTCCAGCATGCTCTATTACTGCGCGCAGGTTCATTATAGTATATTTGAAGATTATAGGGAGGACCCATGCTATCATAACTGTTAGTACTAACAGCACAAAAGCGTTATTTACCTCTCTAGAACTTATAACCTGACCTTTCTCTAAGGCCTCTTCAAGCTTTTTCTGCGAGGGCTCTTCGGTTTTTGAGTCTTTATCTTGATCTTCTTCTGCCATTGTAACTCTTAGCGTTCATTTAACAGTATTTTCAATTTTACTGTAATCCAAAGTGGAGGAATAGTAATAACTGTGATTAGTAGGAAGAAATAATCCCATCCCATGAGATCTACTATAATACCTGAAATACTTGGAAAAACTGATCTTGACAGTCCCATCATAGAGCTGAAGAATGCATATTGAGTCGCACTATATTTTCCGCTGCAAAGGCTTGTAATAAAGGCTATATATGAGGCCATTACCATGCCTCCAGTTATGCTCTCTATACCAGTTACAATGAATAAGCCATAAATATTTGCGCCTAAGTGGTTTTGTGCGATGAACAATAAATGTGATATCGCGTGAATTATCCCAAAATATAAAAGCGCATCAATAATTTGAATTTTGCGCATGAAGTAACTAGCAATTATACCTCCTATGATTGCGGTAATCACGCCCAAGAATTTACCAACTGTAGCAATTTGGATCGCATCAAAGCCGGTTTCGACAAGAAATGGATTAATCATTATGCTTATAAAATTATCCGGTAGTCGGTAAAGTATCAGAAATATGAGAATCGTTGCCACTAATTTCCTTTTTCCAACACTCTTCAGAGCTTCTCTCCAGAAATTTGGGGAAAGATAGCTTGATAGTCTAGTTTCATTGCTAGGAGTTTTGTAATTGGTATTTGCTCTATATATTGCGAGATAGAGGATGATTGGAAAATATAAGATAAGATTTGCAAATCCTCTGTAAATTTCTTCCCACGATAGATAAACAGAGGCATATATTGCGCCAGAGCCACCAATTAACATCCCAATTCTGTAGCCTACTATGTATATCCCAGCGGTTTGTCCTTGAAGCTCTTTGGGGATAATTTCCGCTCTTAAAGCTCCAAGGGCCACATCTTGTGTTGAACTTAAAAAAGCAATTACTAGCCCCATAATTGCAAATTGCGATATATCATCTGCGGGGGAAATAGAGCTTATTCTATACACGGCTGCACTTAGCAAAATCTGTAATGATATAATCCAGCTAAATCTTGGACCAAAAAACTTGCTTAAGAACGGCAATTTTACATAATCAAGCACAGGGGACCATATAAAACTGGTAGCATATGGAACCGATATTAGAGCAAACATACCAATAGCGGTTTTATCTATATGCTCTGCTGTAAGCCAGAAATTCATTGTATTTCCGCTAATCAGTATGGTCAT